>JBOHSO010000399.1:0-12856 GCA_050921685.1 Gemmatimonadales bacterium | reverse complement strand
GCGAACGGCGGATTCCGGGGCGTGAGCGTGGGCGGCCTCGCCGTCGTCTCCAACAGCTCCCTCGACGGAATCACCGCCGGAGGGCTCGCGGTCGTCGTGAATGGCAGCGTGCGCGGCATCTCGGCGGGCGGCCTGGCGCTGGTCTCGAACGGCGCGCTCGACGGGATCAGCGTCGGCGGGCTCGCCGTGGTGGGCAACGGCCGCGTACGCGGGATCAGCGCCGCCGGGCTCGCCGTGGTAGCCAACGGACCGATGACGGGCGCCGCCGTCGGCGGGCTCGTGGTGGTAGGCACGGGGCTGCGCGGCGTCGCGGTCGGTGGGGCCCACGTGGAGGGAAGGTGGATCCAAGGGCTCGCCGTCTCGGCGATCCGTACGCGCACCTGGGACTTGCAGGGCCTCTCGATCGCTGGGTACAACCGGATCAAGGGAGATCAGCGCGGCCTCACGATCGGGCTCTATAACTACGCGAAGCGCCTGCACGGCGTTCAGCTGGGCCTGATCAACAACGCCCGCAATAATCGGGGTCTCTTGCGGGTGCTCCCGCTGGTCAACGTCCATTTGGACTAACCGTCCCTTTGCCAGAATCGCCGTCAGCCTTCAGCTTACACCCATCAGCTCGCCTCGATGAGGAAGCGCGATGGGCCGTTGTCAGCAACTCCGATTCGGCCTCCTGGCCGCGGCATGCGTGGTGTCCTGGGCCCGCCTGCAGGCGCAGGCCCCGGCGTACACGCCGCCGCACCTCCCGCCGCCCCGCGGCTTCCGCGTACTCATCGTCCCCGACATGGAGGGGATGGGGAGCGCGGTAGACCTCCACGAGGTGATCGCCGGGAACGAAGGCGAGCAGTACAAGACGCTCACCAGCTCCGACTACTGGGATCACTTCCGCGATCTCCTCACTCGCGAGGTGAACGCGACGATCACGGGCGCGCGGCTCGCCGGGGCGCGCTCGTTCGTCGTCAACGAAGGGCACGGCGGCAACCTGTTCGCGAACGTGCTTCCCTGGTCGCTCGACACCGCGGCGATCCTCATCCGCGGGTTCCCCAAGCCGTTGTTGATGGTCACCGGGATCGATTCGACGGTGGGAACGCTGATGTTCACCGGAGCGCACGCGGGCGCGGGGCGCCCCGGCATCCTGTCCCACAATTTTGCGTTCGACTCCTTCACGGTGAACGGCAAAAGCCTGAACGAAGTCGGCATCAATGCCCTGATCGCCGCCGAGTACGGGGTGGCGGTCTCGCTCGTCAGCGGGGACGACGCCACGATCGCCGAGACGCGGGAGATTCTCGGCAGCGCGTTTGTCGGCATCGTCACCAAGTACGCCGTAGGTCGGATGGCCGCCATCACGTTCAGCCCCGCGCGGGTGCGGCGTATGCTGACCGACTCGGCGGCGCTCGCTGTCCTGCGGGCGAGGCGCGGGGATTTCAAGCCGTTCCGGCTCGAGCTGCCGTATCACGTCGAGTTGACGCTACGACGGAGCTATCCTGAGTCGATCGTCCAGGGCGTCGACTCGCTCAACTGGAGCGGCCTCGAGAAGACGGGCGAGCGGTCCTATCGATTCACCACCAGCGACGCCCGCCAGATCGGCTATCTGATCGACGCGATCGAAGTCGTGGTGCTGCATTGACCCGGCGCGCGCTGCGCCTCATGGCGATCGGGGCGGTGCCGGCCATGCTCGCGGCGCAGCAGCGGCAACAGGCGCCGTCACCGCCGCCCGAGCCGCTCGACACCACCCCGCCCGAGGCGGTGTTCGGCGTCACCGAGTTCGCGCTGGCGCGGCAGAAGCTCGAAGCGCTGATGCAGCCGAGTGGGTTCACGGTGTACATCGTGGCCGATATGGAGGGTCTCGCCGCCGCGGTGCGCAACCCCACCGAGATGCGCCCAGGCTTTCGCGGCGGACACGACCCGACGCACGAAGCGTTTCGGTCGGAGCTGGCCCGGGAGGTGAACGCGGCCATCGCCGGGGCGCGCGCGGCGGGCGCCACGCAATTCGTGGTGAACGAGGGCCACGGCGGGACGCTGTTTCGCAACATCCATCCCGAGGAGCTGGATTCCCAGGCGCTGCTCATCCGCGGATACCCCAAGCCGATCGTGATGACCACCGGTCTGAACCCCAAGGTGGACGCCATCTTCATCATCGGCGCGCATGCCAACGCCGGCACGTCCGGCGTGATCTCGCACAACTTCGCGTTCGACTCGTTCACGGTGAACGGACTGGCACTGAATGAAGCCGGGATCGCGGCCTTCATCGGGGGCGAGTTGGGTGTCCCCCTGGTCCTGGCGACCGGGGACAACGTGCTCACCATGGAGACGCAAGCCATGCTGGGGGCGATCGAGACGGTGACGACGAAGCTCGCCCACAGCCGCAGCGCGGCCGCCGTGTTCGCGCCGGCCGTGGTGCAGCGCCAGATCCGCGCCGCCGCCGCCCGCGCAGTGCGCCGTACGCGGACTGGCGAGCTCAAACCGCTGCGGCTCGAGCACCCCTACCAGGTGTCGTTCTGCCTTCGGGCATCGTACCAACCGTGGGTGGCGGAGCAGGCCGCGCGGCTCAGCGGCGTGCAGCCGAAGCCGGGAGACGCGTCGGGGCGGTGTTTTGTCTACCAGAGCGACGCGGCCGAGGAAGTCGGGAATCTGTTGAACAAGATCGAGTGGATCGTGCTGAAACCGTGAGCTGGCGCTGTCAGCCTTCAGCCGTCAGCCGTCAGCTACGCAAAGGAGAGACCCATGCGCTGTATCACCGCCCTCGTGATGGCCGGGGCCGTTGGATTCCTGCCGGGTGCCGTGCGAGCCCAGGAAACCGCGACGGACACGTTGCTCACTGTGGACCACTACCTCGATTGGGAGCAGGTGAGTGACCCACAGCTCTCGCCAGATGGGTCGCAGATCCTCTACACCCGCTCCTGGGTGAACCGGCTCGAGGACAAGTGGGAGTCGGCCCTGTGGATCATGAGCGCCGATGGGTCGAAGAATCGCTTTCTCACCAAGGGCTCCAACGCCCGCTGGGCGCCGGACGGCTCGCGCATCGCCTACTTCGCCGACGGCGAGCCCAAGGGAACGCAGCTGTTCATCCGGTGGATGGACGCCGAGGGGGCCACCTCCCAGGTGACCCGGGTGATCGAGACGCCGAGCGATCTGCGCTGGGGACCCGATGGGAAGTGGGTGAGCTTCGCGATGCTGGTGCGCCGGTTCTCGCCCTGGACCATCAGCATGCCGACCGCGCCCACGGGTGCGAACTGGACCGCGGCGCCGCGCGTCGTGGACCGGATGCATTATCGCCAGGACCGCCGCGGCTTCATGGAAGACGGCTATCTCCATCTGTTCCTCGTTTCGGCCGACGGCGGGACCCCGCGCCAGCTCACGAGCGGCGACTGGCACGTCGGCGCGCGGTTCGATGGGTTGGCGGGGAACGTCGGCTACGACTGGACGCCGGACGGGAAGGCAATCGTGGTGGATGGCCTCAAGGACCCCCAGGCGGACCGCACCTACCGCACCTCCCACCTCTACGTCGTGGACGTGGCGAGTGGGGCCGTGCGCCAGCTGACGGCGCGCCCTGGCGTGTGGACCAACCCCGACGTCGCTCCCGACGGCCGGAGTGTGGCGTTCGCCGGCTACGACTCCGCCGAGGTGAGCTATCGCGCTGCCGACCTGTGGGTGATCGGGATGGACGGCGCCGGCCTGCGCAAGGTCTCGGGCGACCTGGACCGCGATCCCGGCAACCTGCGCTGGGCGCCGGACGGCGCCGGGCTCTACTTCACGGCCGGCGATCGCGGCGCGAGCAACGTGTGGTTCGCCGCCGTGGCGGGCCGCGGCCCGCGCCGGGTGACGACGGGCGCCCACATGCTGTCGCTCACGTCGCTCGACCGCAGTGGGAACGCCGTCGGGATCCGCGCCGACCCCGACGAGCCGCCGGACGTCGTGCGCTACAACCTGCGCCGCCCGGATTCGATCACCCGACTCACCAGCGTCAATGCCGATGTCCTGGACCGTATCCGGCTCGCGGCCGTCGAAGAGGTGTGGTACGGCTCCAGCGGCGGAGCGCGGATCCAAGGGTGGATCGTCAAGCCGCCGGGATTCGACGCGACGAAGCGGTACCCCCTGATCCTCGAGATCCACGGTGGGCCGCACGCGATGTATAACGTGGGCTTCAACTACATGTTCCAGAACTTCGCCGCCAACGGCTACGTGGTGCTGTACGTGAACCCGCGCGGCAGCACGGGATACGGTTCCGCGTTCGGCAACGCGATCTTCCGCGCGTACCCGAGTGTGGACTACGACGATTTGATGGCGGGTGTGGACACCGTGATCGTCCGCGGGATGGTGGATACCACCCGGATGTACGTCTCCGGCTGCTCGGGCGGCGGGGTCCTGTCCTCCTGGGTCACGGGCCACACCAGCCGCTTCGCGGCCGCCGCCGTGCGCTGTCCGGTGACCAACTGGATCAGCATGGCGGGGACGACCGACATCCCCTATTTCACCTACAATTTCTTCGACGCGCCGTTCTGGGAGCGGCCGGACCAATGGCTCAAGCACTCGTCGTTGATGCACGTCGGCCGCGTCTCGACCCCGACGTTGCTGATGACCGGCGAGTTGGACCTGCGCACCCCAATGCCGCAGACCGAAGAGTACTACTCGGCGCTGAAATACCGCGGCGTGCCGACCACGATGCTCCGCTTCAACGGGGAGTACCACGGCACGAGCTCGAAGCCGACTAACTTCATGCGGACGCAGCTATACATGATGAGCTGGTTCCAGAAATACGGGGGCGTGGGGAAGGCGGCGGCAACCAGCCAGTAGTGCGAATCGGGCTCGGACATGCTCTAAGCTATTGTGAACAAATATGTTCTGCTCTGAGTTGTTAAAAACGAACGTTCGTGCTATTATGCGCCATGCGAAAGGGCGAAGGCACCCGACAAGCGATTCTCGAGCGCGCCACGCACCTCGCCAGTGAGGTTGGACTCGACGGCCTCACGATCGGGGTGCTCGCCACCGATCTCGATCTCTCCAAGAGTGGGTTGTTCGCGCATTTCCAGTCGAAAGCGGCGCTGCAGATCCAGGTGCTCGAGCATGGCGCCTCCGTGTTCGTGGAATCCGTTGTGCGGCCTGCGTTGCGAGCGCCGCGCGGCGAGCCGCGCCTGCGGGCGCTGTTCGAGCGCTGGCTCGACTGGGCCCGCTCGAGCACGCTGCCGGGCGGCTGCCTGTTCGTGCAGGCGGCGGTCGAGCTGGATGATCGCCCAGGCCCCGTGCGTGACCGGCTGGTGGAATTCCAGCGCCAGTGGCTTGACGTCATAGCGACAACGCTCCGCAAAGGCATCGAGTCCGGCGCGTTCCGTCCTGACGCCGACTCTGACCAGTTCGCTCACGACCTCTACGGCGTGATGCTCGCCTACCACCACGCCTCGCGCTTGCTGCGCGATCCTCGCGCTGCGGACCGGGCGCGTCATGCGTTCGACGCACTGCTCGCAGGCGCGCGCGGCGTCGACCATTAACGGGAGAATCTCCACGATGCGACTGTTGCGTTTCGGGTTCCGTGTGTTGCAGGCCGGGTCTCCCGCCGCCGCCGCGGCGCTCGCCGAGCGCTTGTTCTTTACGCCGCCCCGTGCCCGCCTCACCCCGGCGATGCGCGCCGAGCTCGAGCGGGCGCGTCCGTTTACGATTGTGGTCGAAGGGCATCGCGTCGCCGGCTGGTCCTGGGGCGACGGTCCCGTCGTTTACCTCGTGCATGGCTGGGGCTCGCGGGGAGGTCGGCTGGCCGCCTACGTCCCGCCGCTCGTCGCCGCCGGGTTTCAGGTGGTGGCCTACGACGGCATCGGTCATGGGGCGTCGGAGGGGCGGCTCAGCTCGATACCGCAGCTCGCCCGGACGCTGCGGGCGATGACGGCGGCGGTGGGGCCCGCACGTGGCGTCGTCGCCCATTCGCTCGGCGCGTCGGCCGCGACGCTCGCCATGGAGTGGGGGATGCCGGTCGCCCGCACGGTGTTCGTGGCCCCCGCCGCCGATCCGGTCGGCTACACGCTCCGCTGGGCCGAGCTGCTCGGAGTGCGTCCCGATGTGCTGGCGCGGCTGCGCGCGGCGAGCGAGCGCCGCCTCGCGTTCTCGTGGGCGGTTCTCGACGTACCCGCGATGGCGCGGCGGCGGTCGACGCCGCTGCTCGTGATCCACGACGCCGACGATCCGGTCGTCCCCTGGTCCGAGGGCGCCGCCATCGCGGCCGCCTGGCCGGGGAGCCGGCTGGTCACGACCAACGGCTGCGGGCATTCGGAGGTGGCTCGTGCCCCGGCGGTGGTCGCGCAGGGTGTGGAGTTTCTGGTCGGTGGCGCGACGGCGTCGGCGTGGAAAACAGCCTTGGCGTCCCAAGAGGGGCACCGCCTGGAGCACGAGTTGTTTTACCGAGAGCGGCGGCTGTTGCGACCCGTCGTACCGGCGGTGTAGCCGGGCAGCGACCGCTGCACCCGACACGTATCTTTCGGACCGTCGGACTACAGTGAGTGGCGATTGACGGCACAATCGCAAGACGAGTTCGGCGGGCTCGCCGCCGCGGCACACCAGTTCGAGGCGACCAACCGGGAAGCGGCGGACCTGGCGGCCGGCCTCGTCGACGCGCAGATCAACTGGCGCCCGGGCCCCGGGCGGTGGTCGGTCGGGCAGTGTCTGATGCATCTCGCTACAAGCACCGACAAAGCGCTTCCCGCGATCGACCGCGCCATCGCACAGGCGCGTGAGCGCGGCTGGCGCGCGGCAGGGCCGTACCGATACGGCTGGTTCACGCGTTGGATGACGGGTTCGATGGAGCCGCCGCCCAAGCGGCGCATGAAGACGTTCGGGATCTTCGAGCCCCCCGCCGAGTCCCTGCGGCACGACGAGGTGCTGCGTGCCCTCAGGGAGTCCCGCGATCGGCTGTTGGACCGCGTCCGGCAAGCGGGAGAGCTCGACCTGAAGCGCCCCGTCGTCGTTTCTCCGGTCACGCGACTGTTCCGGCTGCCGCTGGGCGGGTATTTCCCGTTCCTCGCCGCGCACGACCGACGGCACCTGTGGCAGGCCCGGCAGGTCAGAGAGGCGTCCGGATTCGGCGCGTAGGTGTCGGGCCTCGGCTCAATGGCGTAAGCTTCTGCAACCTTCTTCTGTTGCGAAGCGCCTAACACCGCGGCCGGTGACGTCATCATGATTCCCCAAGTGCGCGCGCGTCCTCCGGCGGGGCAGGGGCAGCAGCCCAGCGGCCAGACGCCGTCCAGCGGGATACAAGCTTTGACGATCAATTTCGTGCGGGTATCGGGCGGGAGGTGAGCGGCGCGCTTGCGCCGTACACAGACCCGGAATGCGCCTGCCCGCTGCACACGACGTTCGTCGGGCGGCTGCGCGGGGACACGTTGTCGGGCAGCTATACCTCGCGACACGAGCAATCGCGAGACCCTCAGCGAGGGCAATGGCGGGTCGTCCGTCAGCGCCGCGCCCCATAACGCGGCGATCGCCACGTCGTTACCAACGGAGGAATCGATGAAGCCACGCCGTCATCTGCTCGCGGTCGCCCTGTGCGTGGCCGCGGTGCCGCGCGTCGCCCCGGCCCAGTCGCCGCGGGACGTCATCGCCCGGGTCGTGGCCGCCATGGGCGGGGAGGCCGCGCTGCGCGGGATCAACGCCGTGACGTCGGAATACCAGGGCGCCACCTTCGCGCTCGGCCAGGAGGAAACGCCCGCGTCGCCCGCACGGGCGACCCTGGTGTTCGGGCGGGCCACCGCGGACTACCGTGGCCAGCGACGCCTGACGGCGTTCGAGCAACGTGCGGTCAGCGGCACCGTCAGCCGCCTGCGGCGGGTGCTCGCGGGGGGCATCAGCATGCTGGACAACAACGGTCGCCTCACGCCGGACGGTCCGCTGGTCACCGCAGGCGAGGCGACCGTCCTACGCCGTGGCGCCGACCGGCTCCTGCTCGCCGCCCTCGATAACCCCGGCGCGCTCACGACGTTGGCGCCGAAGCGGTGGCGCGGCGAGCGCCACCCGGGGGTTCGCGTCGCCCTCGGACCCGATACCCTCGATCTGTACTTCGACCCGCGCTCGGCATTGCTCACCGTGAGCGAGGCGCTCAGCGACGATCCCATCCTCGGCGATCGTCGCACCGTGACCTGGTTCACCCGCTGGCAGGCGAGCGGGGGCATGATGTTCGCCCGGCAGGTGGACGTCGAAGTGAACGGGCGCCTCAACAGCCACACGGTGATCACCGCGGTCACCGTCAATCCCGACACGCCGGACTCACTGTTCGTCATCCCCGACTCGATCGCCGGCCAGGTCTTGCGCACCGCCCCACCCATCACCGTCACCCTTGCCGAGCTCGCGCCGGGCGTGTGGCGCGCCGAAGGTGGATCCCATCATTCGCTGGTGGTGGATCAGGGAACTCGGCTGGTCGTGGTAGAGGCACCGCAATCGACGCGACGGATCCAGGCCGTGCTGGATACCCTGCGGTCCCGGTTCCCCGGCAGGCCCGTGGGCGCGGTGGTCAATACGCACCACCACTGGGACCACGCGGGCGGGATGCGAGGCGCCCTGGCGGCCGGTCGGCGCGTCGTCACGCATGCCCGCAACGCCGCCTTCGTGCGCGGCATCGCCGCGGCCCCGAAGACCGTATCGCCCGACTCGCTCTCCCGGCGGCCGAGGGCGCCGTCGCTGACGCTGGTGGACGACACGCTGACGTTGGGAGAGGGGGACAGCCGCGTCGTGGTGTATCGCCTGCCCACCGCGCACGTCGAGGGCATGCTCGCGGCGTATCTGCCGGCAGCCCGCCTGCTGTTCACCAGCGACGTGCTCTCGCCGGGGCCGACGATGTCGGCGACCGGGGCCGCGGAGGTGGTCGCGTTCGCCCGCGCCCGCGCGCTGTCGATCGAGCGGGTGGCGGGTGGACACGGCGGGGTCGCGAATTGGGTGGACGTGGAAAAAGCTGCCACGCCCTAGCCGATCCCGAGCCGACTACAAGCTCTCCTGATCCTACATCCAGGGCTCGTCGGCGCTCGGGCCGTAGATCGACGGCACCTTGCCGCCCGCCATGCGCAAGTAGACCGAGAATTGGCCGCGGTGGTGGACCTGGTCCATCACGGTGGTCCACAGCACGTCCATGCGCCGCAGGTCGCCCATCTGGTTCGGGCCGGTGGGGAATTTCATCAGTTTGTTGAGATCTCCCTCTGGCGTCAGCTTCACTTTGTCTACCATTTCCCGGGAGCTTTTCTCGAATGCCGTGATCACGTCGGCCATGGTCGCCGGCGGGGGCGGCGTCGACTTGGTGAGGTCGATGCTGCCTTGCAGGGCGGAATCCGCCAAAAACCCTTCGGCGACGAACACCCACGCCAGCTCCTTGGCGGATTTGGAGCGCTCATGCGGGCGCAGGTCGCCTTTGGCCGCCGGGTAGGCCTTGAGCAGCTTCAGCGTCTTTGGGATCTCCCGCTCCAGGGTCCCTAGGAATTGGTCCTTCTCGGTCATGTGCTCCTCCTGGGGTGGCACAGGTCGGCTGTGGGTTCGCCACTCAACCCCTGTGTCGGTCGTCGGCGAAGACTAGGCTGAGCTTCCGCAGGCAGCTAGTCCATCCCTCCTCGTGCCCATCACGCACCGCCGCGCTGGGGAAGCGCTCGAGTTGGATCACCTCGGTCGCGCCCCCGCGCTCGTGAAATTCAACGGTCACCAGCGTGTCGCCCTGCTCGGGCCCCGTTTCCCAGAACCAGGTATACACCAGCCGGCGCTGGGGATCCACGGCTTGATACACGCCCGTCACCTTGTGCACCGTGTCGTCCGGCGCCTGTATGTGGATGCGATAGCGCCCACCGACGCGAAGGTCGACCTCGGCGAGTGGCGCCGTGCCGTCGCCGGGTGCGGCCCAATGCCTCAGCGCCTTGGGGTCCGTCCAGGCACGGAAGACTGTTTCGCGCGGCGCGGCGATGGTGCGGGCGAGCCGGAGAGGGAGTGGGGCGGTTTGGGACGAGGGGACCATGCCGATTCCACCTCGGAGTCGAAGTCGTTCAGAAAGCGGGTGAGCCGGTCGAACTGGTGCTGCCAGAAGCGGCGGTAGCGGGCGATCCAGGCGTCGGCCTCCCGCATCGGGTGTGCGATGAGGCGGCACCGGCGCACCCGCCCATCGCGGCGCCGAGTGATGAGACCGGCCCGCTCCAGCACGCGCAAATGCCTGCTTATGGCCGGCAACGACACGCGGAACGGCTGCGCAGGGCGCTGACTGGCGCCGCCACCGTCAAGGTGCGCTACCTCGCGCCGGGGCAGCCGCATAGCTTTGCGCCCATGCGTGTCGTCGTGTCGGGCAGCCGGGGGCTGATCGGCTCCGCGCTGGTGCCCGCGCTCGAGCGGGGCGGCCACGCCGTGATCCGAATGGTGCGGCCGCCGGGCGCCGCCGGCCCCGGGAAGGTGTTGTGGGATCCGGCTGCCGGGTGGGTCGATCTCGACTCGCTCGAGGGGACCGATGGGTTCGTCCACCTTTCGGGAGAGTCGATCCTCGGACGGTGGACGGCCGAGAAGAAACGGCGTCTCCGGGACAGCCGTGTGGGGAGCACCAGCCTGCTCGCCGAGTCGCTGGCGACGCTCAAGCGCGGGCCGCGCGTGCTGGTGTGCGCCTCGGCGAGCGGGTTCTACGGCAGCCGCGGCGACGAGCCGCTGAGGGAAGACAGTGCGCGGGGGACGGGCTTCCTCGCCGATCTGTGTTTGGAGTGGGAGGAGGCGGCGGCCTCGGCGGCGCACACAGGTATCCGGGTCGTGCACGTGCGCACTGGGCTGGTGCTCGCCCCCGACGGTGGACTGCTCGGCCCGATGTTGCTGCCGTTCCAGCTCGGTCTCGGTGGGCGGATCGGCGACGGCCGGGCGTGGTGGAGCTGGATCGCGATCGACGACCTGGTGGAGGTCTACCGCTTCGCCCTGGAGCACGAGACGGTGCGCGGAGCGGTGAACGCGGTGGCGCCGGCCCCGGTCACCAACGCCGAATTCGCCCGCACGCTCGGCAAGGTCCTCGGCCGCCCCGCGGCGCTGCCCGTGCCACCGTTCGCGCTGCGCATGATATTCGGCAGCGAAGCCGCGCAGGAGGCGATGCTGACGAGTGCGAAACTCACGCCGGCGCGGCTGCAGCAAGCGGGGTTCGCGTTCCGGTTCGCGGAGCTGGAGCCTGCGCTGCGGCACGTGTTGGGAAAGTCATGATTGCGGCGCCTCTCTAGGAGGGTGTGGTGCTCAAACGCCAGAACGTGTCCACCGGCATGCCGTGGGAGCCCGTCGTGGGGTATTCGCGCGCGGTGCGAGTCGGCAACGTGATCCACGTCGCGGGGACGACGGCGACGGATGAGCAGGGAACACTCGTCGGCATCGGGGACGCCTACGCGCAGGCGAAGCAGGCGCTGGGCAACATCGAGCGTGCGCTGGTCCAGGCCGGAGGGACGCTCCAGGACGTCGTGCGCACCCGGGTGTACGTGACCGACATCAAACGCTGGCAGGAGGTCGGCCGGGCGCACGGCGAGATTTTCGGCGCGATCCGTCCGGCGAGTACCATGGTGCAGGTGTCCGGCCTGGTGGACCCGGCGATGATGGTCGAGATCGAGGCCGAGGCGATCGTTGGATAATATCCTGATCGCATGACCACGGGCCTGCCGGATTCCTACGATCCCGAGGACGACGACCTCGATTTACCCCAGGTCTCCGAGCGTTCCCGCAGCGTCGCGCTGGTGCTAGGGTTTCTGGG
This sequence comes from Gemmatimonadales bacterium, assembly GCA_050921685.1. GTDB lineage: Bacteria > Gemmatimonadota > Gemmatimonadetes > Gemmatimonadales > GWC2-71-9 > DASTHG01. The sequence continues at coordinate 1,152 of JBOHSO010000399.1, read as the reverse complement.
CGGCGTGTTCGGATTACATCGCTTCTACGTCGGCCGCGCGCGCAGCGGCGCATTGATGGCGGTCACGTTTGGCGGGCTCGGCCTCTGGTGGCTGTACGATATGGTGATGCTGGTGGCGGGGGAGTTTCGCGACAGCGATGAGCTGCCGTTGCGGAACTGGAACGTGGCCGAGTCGGTGGCGGGGGGTGGAGTCAGCTCGCGACGGGTGCAGCAGCTGACGCGCGAAATGGAAGAGGTACAGCGACAGCTCGGTGAGCTGGCCGAGCGGGTGGATTTCGCCGAGCGATTGCTGACGCAGCAGCGGGAACGGGATCGGTTGCCGAAGGGGTCGTGATTGGCTAGCGCGTTTCCTCGACCAGGCGCTGGAAGCGCGGGTCGGACCGCAGCGGATCGAGCTGCGGCAGGCGGGTCCAGAAGGCGAAATGCGACGCTCGGCCGCGGAAGCGCACCGGGATCATCTCCATCAGCGCGATGGCACCTTCGTGGTCCTCCAGGGCGAGCAGGGCGGGCGCGATCAGCTGCCACGAACTAATGAACGAGTCCGCCGGGACGGCGGCGAGCACGCTGTCGAGCAGCGCTCGAGCGGTCATGGTGTCCCCGGTCGTCGCCAGGACCTGCGCGAGAACGCCGGGTCCCCCGTCTCAAGGCGCCACCCTGTCTCGGCGTCCCGGCGTGCCGTCGCGAGGTCGCCCAGGAGCAACGATACTTGCGCGCGTACCAGGTATCCCATGTAGAAGTCCGGCTCCACCGTGACCGCGCTGTCGAGCAGCGCGCGAGCCTCGCCGTAGCGTCGCCCGACGACGGCCAGGTGCGCCAGATGCTCGAGGGTGACCGGACGTCCGGGCTCGAGCGCGAGCGCGCGGCGGTAGTCGACGGTTGCGGCCGAGTCGTGGCCGAGCAGCCGCCGCAGGGAGCCGCGCCGCTGCAGCATCTCCGCGCTGCGCGGATCCAGCATCACGGCACGGTCCAGGTATGCGATGGCACTGTCGAGGTTCCTGGGGTCGCGCCTATGCAGCAGTCTCCCGCGCTCACCCCAGGCGACTCCACTGGATGGGTCGGTTCGCAGCGCCCGCGCGGTCCAGGCGAGTCCGCGCGCGAGCAGGGAGTCGCGAGTCAGCGTGGGGTCCGGCCAGCCCCAACTCTCCCATATCC
>JBOHSO010000398.1:0-2296 GCA_050921685.1 Gemmatimonadales bacterium | reverse complement strand
GGTCAGGACGTCCTGATGCCGCGCCACGAACGCGAGATCGGGTTCACCCTTCAGTCGCAACGACTTCTTGAGCTCCCGCAGGGCCCGCACCACCGCGCGCGCACGCTCGACGTCGAGCGTCACACCTCCTAGGGCCTGCGGCAGCTCGAGCCAGCGCGCGGTGACCGCTACATGACCACGCTCCAGCAGCGCGCGCAGCCGCTCGCGCAGATCGCCTTCGATCGCGGCCAGGTCGTAGGGAAGCTTCAGCTGTGAATTGAAGTACCGATGGTTGACGGTGCGGATCTCGATCCGCAGCCGCCCGCCCGCCACCGGCCCTTCGGCAGCGCCGAATCCCGTCATGCTCCGCGGCACAGACTATAAGCTTAGCCGGGGAAAGCACTTAGGTCAATCGGCCGTCAATTGCGGAAGTACCACTGCACTCCATAGTACTGGGCGTGCTTGGGGTAGCCGAGGCCTCCCACGTAGCTGCCGCGCATGCCGTTGTAGTTCCGGGTGAGCCAATAGGCGGTGAAATCGGCGATGCGCAACTCGATGTTGGTCTCGACGAAGGTCGCGGGGCCAAGGGAAAGTTGGGCGCCCCCCGAGTCGCGCCCGCCGAGGTTCGAGCGGCTCCACGATTCGGCCGCCACCTCGGCGCGCAACGCGAACGCGCCGCTCTTGAACACGCGCCAGAATTTCGAATAGAACGCCGCCGTCACGCGGCCGTGCTTGGGTGGCTCCAAATCGCCGCCGCCGCGGATCGGATCGAAATACCAGCCGGCGAGCTGCACGCCCGACAGCGGCCGCACAGCAACGAACGCGGATGCGTACGTGCTGTGGGGCAGCAGTCCGAGCGAGGTGACCGGCCGAATCCCTTTCGCGAAGCCCAGCGGCTGAAACGGGTCCCGCCGCACGCCGCCGACCTCGATCGTCACCCGCCGCTCGTCCCATCGCACGTAGCCGGCATAGTCGGTGCCTCGCTGAAACGAATCGGAGCGGACCACCGCCGCCTGGAAGTCCTCCACCCAGCTCACCTCGCCGCGCGCCGCCAGACCGAGCGGCAGCTGCAGGCCGGCCGACACGTGCGCCCGATTGCCGTGTCCCTTGGTGCCGTAGTACGCGCGCCGGGCGTCGGCGGCCAGCGTCACAAACGGCAACGGCTGCCAGGCTGCTCGGGCCTCGATCTGCATCGGCCGGGCGGCGTCCTGCAACCGAACCGTGAATCCGGCCGACGCGCGGGACCGGGTCTCACTGATATCGACGCTGGCCTGATACAGTGCACGATCGCGTACCAGCGTGTCTCGCGACGCCTCCGATCGCGCGACGGTGAGCGCGACCCGCGTCCCGAGGGCGTCGTCGCGCGACGCGAGGAACGCCTGAAATACCCCATCCAGGCGGCGCAGCTGCCAGCCGTCCACCAGGGCGCTCTGGGTGGCGCGGTCCCAGGCGGAGCTCAGGATCTGGTAGGCAATCCCCGCCCGGGGACTCGGCACGTACTCCGCCTTGAGCCACAGGTCCACGCTGTTGAAGGCGGTGGTCGACGAGCCGATGATCCCGTCGATGTTGCGATAGTCGGCGGCCAGGGACAGTCCCATTCCCGAGCTCCACCGTTTGGCGAACCCTCCGCGGTACTGGGCAATGGAGTTGTCGCCGGTGCTGACGCGCACTTCGGTCCGCGGCGTGAGCGCGCGCGGCCGTCCGGTGACGAGATACACCCGCAGCGTTGACGGCAACACCAGGACGTCGATCAGCTCCACCGGGGCGAGCGGCACCCGCGCGGGATCGATCCATACCGAGTCGCGCCCCAGCGGCACGATGGGCATGCCATCCCAGTAGATCTCCAAGCCCACCGGACCATGGCCGCCGTACAGGACGATCTCCGGCGCCCCATACCAGCCGCCCCGCGCCACGTACACCCCCGGGATGTGGGTGAGCAGGTCGGCGAGCGTGGCGATGTTCGAGAGCACGAGCGAGTCGGCGTCGAACCGCCAGCGCGTGCCCCGGGGCAGCGGCCCTGGCGGGGTGGCGGCCGTGAACGCCGGCAGAAACCGCTCGAGCGTGTCGGGCACCGCGCTGTCCGCCGCCGCAGCCCCCGTCGTGTCGGCCGGGCGACGACGTGGCGGTCCCGAGTCGACCTGCGCCGCCGCCGCGCGACCTGCGACCAGGAACGCCACCACGACGAGGTGGCTCCGGCGCATCAGGCCCCGGCGCGTCGCAGTAGAAACTCGGTGAAGAGCCGCACGCCGACAGCCGTCGGTCCCTTGGACTGGTGCGGGGCCTCGGCCTCGGTGTAGGCGGTGCCGGCGATGTCGAG
>JBOHSO010000397.1:0-1572 GCA_050921685.1 Gemmatimonadales bacterium | reverse complement strand
CTGCACGCCGACGGCGCGTACACCTTCAAGAAGAGCGGCGGCGGCACCAAGTCCGCCGACGAGATGATCGGGCTCTACAAGACGTGGATCGACCGCTACCCGATCGTGTCGATCGAGGACGGTCTCGCCGAGGACGACTGGGGCGGGTGGACCAAGCTCACGACCGCGCTGGCCGACCGCGTGCAGCACGTAGGCGACGATCTGTTCTGCACCAACGTGGACCGCCTGGCGCGCGGCATCGAGGAGGGCGTCGCCAACGCCATCCTCATCAAGGTGAATCAGATCGGGACGCTCACCGAGACGCTCCAGTGCATCGAGCTGGCCCGCTCCAACGGGTACGGCGCCGTAATCTCGCACCGTTCGGGAGAAACCGAAGACACGTTCATCGCCGACCTGGCGGTGGCGAGCGGGGTGGGGCAGATCAAGACGGGGAGCGCGAGCCGCACCGACCGCGTCGCGAAATACAATCAGCTGCTGCGCATCGCAGAGGCCCTGGGAGACGTGGGGCACTACCCCGGCCGGGATCTGTACGGGCTATGAATCGCCGGCGTCTGGCGGGACTCGGTGCGGCGGTGCTCCTCGTCGGGATCGCGATCCTGGCCGGGGAGTACAGCACGCTCGACTGGCTGACACTGCGCGGCCAGCTCGCCCTCGAGCGCGATTCGGTCCGGGCGCTCCGGGCGGAGCTCGACTCGCTGGCGCGAGTGGTCCGCGCGATCGAGACCGACGCGGCGACCCTGGAGCGTGTGGCGCGGGAAGAGATCGGCATGATCCGGAACGGGGAGATCCTGTACCGGATCGTTCCGGAGCGGGAGCGCCGCTAGCGCTGCTCGATGCCCATCGACAGCGTCAGCCGGTCGATGAGCTCGGTGCGAATCCCGGCCCCGCTGACCATCCGGATCCGCTCGATTCCGTAGCCCAGCCGCAGCCGCACCGGGAACTTCGCCGGGATGAGCGGCGCGTCCCGCACGCGCAGGATCAAGCCGCCCTCGCCGCCGTACCCCGATTGAAACGGTTGCGGGACGTTTACGTTGGCGGACAGCACCCTCCACAGCTCCAGGTAGGAGTGCACCTCCGGGAGGATCTCACCCCGTGCCTGCCCGCGGGCCTCCCACAGGAACCACCGCTGGGTTCCGGCGTTGCTGAGATACGTCCAGGCGTGCGGGCCGACGCGCAGGGACAGCCAGCTCAACGGCCGGGCGCCGATCATCGCGGACCCCTCCACGTAGTCGCGCACCGACGCCCCGGTGCTCGAGGGATCGAGCTGACCCTGGACGTAGCCGAGATCGAGGGTGAGACGTCGCGCGAAGGTGATCTGCCCCTGCAGTCCGAACACCGCGCCGGAGAGCCGCTGCGGGGGGGTGGTTCCGGACTGGCTGTGCACGCGCATCCCCACACCGACGAGGGCGGCCTCCCATTGCCACGTGCGCTGCGCGGCCAGCGCCGGCGCGGCGGCGAGCAGCGCGGCGAGTACCGCCGTCCGCGGCCTCATGGTCTCCCTCCGATGATCTCGCGCGGCCCGATGTGAACGTCGAGCCGCTTCTGCAGCACGCGAATGGCGTTCTCCTGCGC
>JBOHSO010000396.1:0-5517 GCA_050921685.1 Gemmatimonadales bacterium | reverse complement strand
GTGTTGCCCGCCCCACGAAAACCGGAAACTACGCCCCACAGCTGCCGTCGCGACTGCGGGTCGAGCCCGGTCGTCGGCTCGTCGAGAAACAACAGCTCCGGCTTGCTCACCAGCGCGCAGGCTACGGCGAGCCGTTGCTTTTGCCCACCCGACAGTTTGCCGTACCAGGCGCGGCGCTTTTCGCCCAGCTCCACCTGCGCCAGCACCTCCTCGACGGTGTGCGCCTGGCGGTAGAAACTCGCAAACAGGCGCACCGTCTCCTCGACAGTGAGCTTCTCGGGAAGCTTGGTTTCTTGGAGCTGAATGCCGAGCCGCTCTCGCAGACTGCGGTCGGAGGCTCCGCCGCCCCAGCGCTGCCCCAATACCTCGACCTCCCCGGCATCGGCGGGGGTCAGCCCTTCGAGGATCTCGATGGCGGTGGTCTTTCCCGCGCCGTTCGGGCCCAGGAGACCGAAGCACTCGCCGGCCAACACGGTAAGCTCAAGCCCGGCTACGGCGAGAACATCGCCGTATCGCTTCACGAGACCCGCGCAACGGATGGCAGGAGGTCGGACGATCACTCCGGCGGTGGCGGGGGGCCCGAGGGCCGCTCCTGTTTCTCCGGGGTCTGCGCAACCTGCAGGGCGTGCTCCAGCTGCATGGAGAGGCTCGCGACGCCGTCGTTCAGCCCACGGATCTTCATCAGCAATCCCGCCGAACGCCCGGCCATGGTCGAGAGCGCGCCCGCCACGTCGGCGACGGTGCCTATGTTCGCCGAAATCGCCCGCTGGCGCATCTGGGAGCATTCGCGGGCAATCTGGCTGGAAATCTGCTGGAGGACCTGCGGGCGCGCGCCACGGTTCGCGTCCAGCTCGCTCACGAGCTTCCTGAGGTGGGCCACCGATTTCAGAAAGCCATGAATCTGCTCGACGCGTTGTTGTTGGAGGGCCGTGAGCTTGGGGTCAGCCATTCCCGGCGGCCTCCGCGAGGGCTTGCGCGAGCACCACCAACCCCTCCTCCACCACTGCGTCCTCCACCGTGAGCGGCACGAGGATCCGGATCACGTTTCCGTAGGTGCCGGTGGTGAGCAGCAACAACCCGCGCCGCAGTGCCGCCCCCTGGAGCGCTCGCGCCAGCTCCTTGGCGGGCTGCTTCGATGCGCGGTCCGCCACGAGCTCCATCGCCACCATGGCACCCAGTCCGCGCACCTCCCCGATCACGGCATGGCACTCGGCCAGCGCGAGCAGCCGTCGGCGGAGCCGCTCCCCGAGGCGCGCGCCCTGCTGCACGATCGCTTCCCGGTCCATCACGTCCAGCACCGCAATGGCCGCCGCGAGCGCCACCGGATTGCCGGCGAACGTTCCGCCCAGCCCACCGAGGTGCGCCGCGTCCATGATCTCGGCCTTGCCGGTGACCGCGCCGAGCGGGAGGCCGCCCCCGAGCGACTTGGCGGTCACGACGAGGTCGGGCGCGATTCCGTAATGCTCCGCGGCGAACATCCGGCCGGTGCGACCGAAACCGGTCTGGATCTCGTCGTCGATCAGCACGATGCCGTGGTCGCGGCAAAAACCCACAAGCATTCCCACGAAATCGGGAGGCGCCGGGACAAACCCGCCTTCGCCGAGCTGCAACTCGATGATCACCGCGGCGACCGACTCCGGGTCCACGTGCGAGGCGACGACCGCCTCGAACCGGTCGCGCGAGGCGCGGCAGCAGCCGCCCGTCGCCGGCCGCTCGTCGCAGCGGTAGCAATAGGGGTACGGCAGCCGATACACCTCGGGCGCGAACGGCCCGAATCCCTTCTTGTACGGCATCACCTTGGACGTCAGCGTCATCCCCAGCAGGGTGCGGCCGTGGAACGCGTGCTCGAAGCACAGCAGCGCCGGCCGGCCGGTGTGATAGCGCGCGATCTTCACCGCGTTCTCCACCGCCTCGGCGCCCGAATTCACGAACATCGTCTTCTTGGGAAAGTCACCGGGGACCAGGGCGTTCAACCGCTCCGCGGCCGCGACGTACGGCTCGTAGGCCGTGACCTGAAAACAGGTGTGGATCAGCCGGTCGAGCTGCTGCTTGGCGGCTGCGACCACGGCCGGATGGCAGTGCCCGATGTTCAGGGTCCCGATACCGCCGGCGAAATCGATCAGGCGATTGCCGTCGGCGTCGGTCACGACGGCGTTCTCGCCGGCGACCAGCGCGATCGGCGCGGCGAGCGGCACACCGCGCGGCACCGCACGTTGCCGCCGCTCGATCAGGGCGCGGCTGTTGGGGCCGGGAATCTCGGTCGCCAATCGAATGACGCTCATAGCGTTTCTCAAACTAGCCCGCGACCAGCATTGCGAAAGCCCGCACGGCGTGTACCATAACCCGTTCGAAGCCTCAGCGAGAAAGCAAAGGAGGGTGGCCATGGCTGGCGGACGGTGGCAGCGGGGCATCGCGCTCGTCCTGGCGGGGACGATTCCCGTCGTCTCGGGCTGCAAGGGGAAGGAAGGCGGGGCGGGCGGCGGCGCAGTCGAGAAGATCAGCATCACGCCGACCGGGAACGCCCTGGCGGACGCGACGGCGTTTCTCGAGAAACTCTGCCCGCAACCGATCGGTGGCGACCTCAATTTCATGGTGTGGGAGGGGTACACCGACGCGAACTTCGCGAAGCCGTTCGAGGATCGCTGCGGGGTCAAGCTCAATTCGACGTACATGGGCTCGAGCGACGAGCTCGTGGCCAAACTGCGCGCGGGCGGATCCGAGACGATCGACCTCATCTCTCCCTCGAGCGACGCCGTCACCCAGATCATCCAGGCGGGACTCGCTCAAGCACTCGAACTGCAGCGGGTGCCGAGTTACGGCGACCTGATGGCGAGCTTCCGCTCGCTCACGCTGGCCAAGAGCGGCGACACGACCTTCGGCGTGCCGTGGGCGTTCGGACCCAACCCGCTGATCTACGACACGACCAAGGTGCGGCCGGCGCCCGACTCCTGGGCGATCCTGTGGGATCCCAAGTACCGCGGCAAGATCTCGCTACAGGACGACATCGCCACTTTGTGGATGGTGGCGCAGTTCCTCGGCCTGGACGACCCGACCGACCGCGCCCGCCTCTATAACCTGTCGGACGAGGACTTGGCGAAGGTCCAAGCCAAGGCGCGCCAGCTGCGGCCTCAAGTCCGCAAGTACTGGGCGACCGCCGGCGACATGACGCAGCTGTTCCAGAGCGGCGAGATCATCATGGGTGAAGGGTGGCCCCTGATGACCGCGCAGCTGCGCGCGGCCGGCTTTCCGGCGGGCGAGGTCATCCCGAAAGAGGGGACCACGGCGTGGGCCGATCACTGGGTGATGACGCGGGGGGCGAAGAATCTCGGTGCCGCCTACGCCTGGCTCGAGTACACCGCCCAGCCGTTCACGCACAAGCTCATGGCCGACGTGACCAACTACATCGTGGCCAATCCCGGTGCCAAGACGTACATGACGCCCGAGCAGGTGGCGACCCAGCGGGACATCGCCGACTACGGCGCCCTGGTGAACTTTTGGCAGTGGAGCCCGCGCCGGGAGAAGTACACCGAGGTGTGGAATCAGGTGAAGGCTGGCCAGTAGACCAAGCTCCGGATGAGGTGTGGGGAGGAGGGCGTGGTGCGTGACGGCGCGGTGCCGTCCCTCGATGGCGCGCCGCCAGGTATCACACACTCCTCCCCACACGGTTTCCGACCCTCCTCATGAGCCCCCCGCTCGTCGAGCTCCGTGCTATCACCAAACGCTTCGGCGACTTCGTAGCCGTGGACGAGGTGTCGCTCGCCATCGCGCCGGGCGAGTTCCTGACGCTGCTCGGCGCCTCCGGCTCCGGTAAGACCACTACCCTCCGGATGGTCGCCGGATTCGAGCAGCCGACCGCCGGCGAGATCTGGATGGATGGCAAGCCCATCTACCAGCTGCCGCCCTTCAAACGGAACGTCAACACGGTGTTCCAGCACTACGCCCTGTTCCCCCACATGAGCGTGTGGGACAACGTCGCCTACGGCCTGCGCATGCGCCGCGTCCCCAAGGATGAAATCGCCGGCCGGGTGGGGCAGGCGCTCGAGATGGTGCACCTCGAGCAGCTCGCCCAGCGCGCCCCGCGCCAACTTTCGGGGGGCCAGCAGCAGCGCGTCGCGCTGGCGCGCGCGCTCGTCAATCGGCCCCAGGTGCTGCTGTTGGACGAGCCGCTCGGCGCGCTCGACCTGAAGCTCCGCAAGGAAATGCAGCTCGAGCTCAAGCACCTCCAGACCCAAGTCGGCATCACGTTCGTGTACGTGACGCACGATCAGGAAGAGGCCCTCACCATGTCCAACCGGATCGCCCTGATGCGCGCCGGGAGGATCGAGCAGGTCGGGACGCCGCAGCAGATCTACGACCAACCGGCCACGAAATACGTCGCGGATTTCATCGGCGAAACCAACCTGCTCGCGGCCCGCGTGCGCGCCGTCGCAGCCGACCTCGCGACGCTCGATGTCGACGGTCAGATCGTCCAGGCCCCAGCCCCGGCCGGGGCCACACCAGGCGCACCGGTGTGGCTCTCGGTCCGGCCCGAAGTGATGACGATCCTGCGCGACGCCGAAACGCCCCCGGACCACAACGTGCTCGCGGGGACCATCGAAGAGGGCATCTACGCTGGGTCACTCACCAAACTGCGGTTGCGACTCGCGGGCGGCACGACACTCGTGCTTCACCTGGCGCCCGCCGGCTTCGCGGTCGCGCCCGGACAGCACGTGCGCATCGGTTGGGCCGTGCCGCGCGGCGTTTGCCTTGCGGGTTGAGCACGCGTGACCGTCTCGACCCCCCGGCCCACCTGGCTCGACCGAATGCGCACCCGCCCGCGCGCGCGCACGGCACTCGCCGCCGCGCTGCCCGTCGGGTGGGTCACGGTCCTGCTGTTCGTGCCCTACGTGCTGCTCCTGATCTACTCGCTGCGCACCCTCACGCCGGCGGGCAACATCGTGCCGTGCAGCGGGTTCCCCCCCGACTGTGCGTGGACGCTGGGGAACTACCACCGCCTGTTCACGACCGCGGTGTACCCCGCCACCATTCTCTCGTCGGCGCTCATCGCGGTGATCGTGACGGCCGTGTCGCTGTGCCTCGCCTTCCCGCTCGCCTATCTCCTCGCCTTCAAGGTGCGGCGGCACAGGAATCTCATGTACATGGCCGTGATCATTCCATTGTGGGTGAGCTACCTGGTGCGCGCGTACGGCTGGAAGATCATTCTCGGCCAGGAAGGGATCCTGAACGGGGTGCTGCAGCATCTGGGGCTGATCGATCAGCCGCTCGCGTTCCTCCTGTACAGCAAGTGGGCGGTGATCATCGCGCTGACGCACATCTACACGCCGTTCACGCTGATGCCGATCTACGCCGTGCTCGAAGCGATCCCGGCGAATCTCAAAGAGGCGTCGCAGGATCTGTACGCGGGGCGGGCGCAAACATTCGTACACGTCATTCTGCCGCTTTCCCTCCCCGGGGTGCTGGCCGGCAGCACGTTCGCCTTCGTGCTCAGCATGGGCGACTTCGTCGCACCCCAGCTGC
>JBOHSO010000395.1:0-5651 GCA_050921685.1 Gemmatimonadales bacterium | reverse complement strand
GCTCGATGCGCAGGCCGAGTGGGCCGATGGCGCCGACGACGCTGGCCCGCCCGGCGGCGGCGCGTCGCGCCACCTCGGCCGCCGACTGATTGATCTTCTCGGTCTCGTCGGCCAGGCCGTAGGACGCGAGCTTGAACGGGTTGGCGCCGAACGTGTTCGTCTCGATCGCTTCGGCGCCGGCGCGCACGTACGCCTCGTGCACCTCGGCCACGAGTTTGGGCTGGCTGCGCGACAGCTCGTCGTAGCAGACGTTGAGGTAGAAGCCCTTGCCGTACAGCATCGTCCCCATCGCCCCATCGAGCACGTGGACGCGGCCGTCGGCAATGAGCTGTCGCAGGTTCACCGTTACGCCTTCTCCTCCGGATACACGAAGCCCGTCGCGCGGATAAAGCCGCCAACGGGCAGGCTTTTTAGCGGAATGTTTTACGTGGCCGCAATACGCCGCAAATCACCACGGAAATCGGTTGTCGATGGCAAGCTAACGCGCCTCCTCCCGGGCCGTAAGGCAGGGGGAGTGTAGTATTCTCCGGCGATGAGCGACCTCCTCGCCGCCCGCTTTCAGATGGGCATGTCGCTGGCGTTTCACATCGTCTTCGCCGTGATCGGGATCGCCATGCCGCTGCTGATGGTCGTGGCGGAGCGGCGCTGGCACCGCACGAACGACCCGGTGCACCTCGATCTCGCGAAGCGCTGGGCGCGCGGGACGGCGATCCTGTTCGCGGTGGGGGCCGTGTCGGGGACGGTGCTGTCGTTCGAGCTCGGGCTCTTGTGGCCCGGGTTCATGCGGCTCGCCGGCCCGATCATCGGGATGCCGTTCTCGCTCGAGGGGTTCGCCTTTTTCACGGAAGCGATCTTCCTCGGCATCTACCTCTACGGGTGGGAAAAGGTCGGTCCGCGCGCGCATTGGCTCGCGGGGGTGATGGTCGCCGCCGGCGGGGCGCTGTCGGGGATCTTCGTGGTGATCGCGAACGCGTGGATGAACGCGCCGGTGGGGTTCGACCTGGTGGACGGTCGAGCGACGAACGTCGACCCGCTCGCCGCCATGGCCAACCCGGCGGCGCTCCCGATGGTGATCCACATGACCCTCGCCGCCTACGCCGCGACGGGATTCGCGGTCGCGGGGGTCCATGCCTGGCTGATCCTGAGAGGCCGGCGCGCCGCGTTTCACCGTCACGCGCTCACGGCCGCCCTCCTCGTGGGCGCGCCCGCCGCGATCCTCCTCCCGCTTTCGGGCCATTTCTTGGCCGGCCACGTGGCGCGACAGCAGCCGGCGAAGCTCGCCGCGATGGAGGCGTTGTTCGAAACCCGCGCCGCGGCGCCGATCGTCCTCGGCGGCTGGCCGGATATGGATCGCCGGCGCACGCGCTTCGGGATCGAGATCCCCTTCGGCCTGTCCCTGCTCGCGTTCAACGACCCGCGTGCGACAGTGCAGGGACTCGACGCGGTGCCGCGTGAGGACTGGCCCAACGTTCCCGCGGTGCACCTGTCGTTCCAGCTGATGGTCGGGTGTGGCGTGTATCTCGCGATCGTGAGCCTGTGGGCCGCCTGGCTCGCGCGCCGGAAGATCGATCTCGGCGCGCGACGGGGTTTCTTGCGCGCCGTCGCGTTCGCCGCCCCGCTCGGATTTGTCGCGATCGAGGCCGTCTGGATGGTCACCGAGCTCGGGCGCCAGCCGTGGGTGATTTACGGCGTGCTCCGCACCGCCGAGGCCGTCACGCCGATGCCGGGGCAGGCGTTCCGGACCGGGCTCTTCGCGCTCATCTATCTCTTCCTCGCCGTGGTCGTGACGGTGCTGCTGTATCGGCAGATCGTGCGCAGCCCGATGCACACAGGCGAGTTCCCGAGGGTGACCGAATGACGGCCGCCTTGCTGGTGGCCGGGATCATCGTGCTGGCGCTCAACGCCTACGTGCTGCTCGGCGGGGCGGACTTCGGCGGCGGGGTGTGGGACCTGCTGTCCCGCGGGCCTCGCAGGTCGGCGCAGCGCGACCTGGTGGCGCACGCCATCGGGCCGGTGTGGGAGGCCAATCACGTGTGGCTGATCCTCGTCATCGTGCTGCTGTTCACTTGTTTTCCGGCCGCCTTCGCCCGGCTGGCGGTGACGCTCAACCTGCCGCTCAGCGGGGTGCTCGTGGGGATTGTGTTGCGCGGCTCGGCCTTCGCGTTCCGCGGCTATGGCGGCGACCGCGATGCGGTGCAGCGCCGCTGGGGCCGCGTGTTCGCGGTGGCGAGTCTCATCACGCCGGTCCTGCTCGGCGTCGCCCTCGGCGCGGTCGCATCCGGAGCGGTCGGGAAACCGCACGCCGGAGCAGGAGGGTTTGCCCAGCTCTACATCGAGCCGTGGCTCACCCCGTTCGCGTTCGCTGTGGGACTGTTCACCCTCGCCTGTTTCGCGTTTCTCGCCGCAGTGTACCTAACGCTCGAGGCCCGGGATAAGGCCCTGCAGGAGGATTTCCGGGCGCGCGCCTTGGGCGCCGGCGTAGCGGTGTTCGTGACCGCGGCCCTGGCGCTGGTGCTGTCACGGCCGGGGGCGCCGCTGATGCGCCACGGCCTGGTCTCGTCCGGCTGGGCGCTCCCGTTTCAGCTCGTGACCGCGGGTGCCGCGATCACCGCGCTGGGCGCATTGTGGGTGCGACGCTATGGGCTCGCCCGGATCGCGGCCGCGACGCAGGTCTCGTTGATACTCTGGGGATGGGCGCTGAGCCAGCTGCCCTTCGTGATCCCGCCCGATCTCACGATCGCCGACGCGGCGGCGCCGGCAATCACGTTGAAGCTCGTGCTCGGAGCCCTGGTGCTGGGTGCCGTCGTCCTGCTTCCCTCGCTCGCCTATCTGTTCGCAGTGTTCAAGACCTCGTCGCGATGAAGTGGAGGGGATCGTCCGGAGCTCAGAGCGCGCTCCACCGCGGCGGTCGCCAGGCCATCGATCGCCACGGTCTTTCGCCTGCCGGTTCGCCCGCGGGCAATCGAGACCGCCCGGCGCGGCACGCCCAACCGCTCGGCGAGAAACCGGATCAGCTCCGCATTCGCCGCGCCGTCCACCGGTGGGGCAGCGAGCCGGATCCGGATCGCGTCGCCGTGGCGGCCGACGATCTGCGTCGCCCGGGCGCGTGGCACGACGTACCGGACGACCGTCGCGGTTGGTCTCAAGCTGATGGCTGATCGCTGATGGCTGACGGCGCGCTTCACATGAGCACTTCGAACACGAACCGCTTCAAGAGGTAGAGCAGGACCAGCGCCACGATCGGGCTCAGGTCGATGACGCCCATCGGTGGCAGCATCCGTCGAATCGGCTCGATGATCCAGTCGGTGAGTCGGTACACCGGTCGCATCCAGCGGGAATAGCGAAAGGCGCCGAACCACGAGGCGATCACGCGGACGAAGATCGCGAAGAAGAGCAGGTCGAAGACGATCAGCACCGCGAGCTCGATCAGGGCGCCGCCACCGCGGTGCGCCGCCCCGAGGATGGAGTGCCCTGCGTCCGCCAGCCACTGCGCCAGCGAGACGACGAGGATCCCCAGGACCGCGACCGCGATCACGAGCCACCATCCCGCGTTGGCCGGGCTGCCGCCGGCGCGCACCACGCGCCGCTCGACCGGGCGCAGCAGGGGGTCGGTCGCCTGCCGCAGCGCGCGGCCCACGGCGCTGAAGGGCGAGACATTCCGGGTGCGGACGAGCCACGCCCCGATGGCGACGAGCACCGCGAGAATGAACGCGGCGAACACGGCGTAGCGAATCAGGAGCAGCGGGGTCAGGGGACGAAGACCTCCATCACGTTGGTCTGCGCGAACCCGGCCAGCGGCCCACCTCCGATGACGTAGATCCGACCGGCGATGGTCTCGGCGCCCAGCCCGTGGCGCGCCGTCGGCAGGGCCGGCGCCCCGGTCCAGCGATCGGCGACGGGATCGTAGATCTCGTGATTGTCGAACACCGACGAGCTCGTTTCGCCACCGAAGGTGTGAATCCGGCCGTCGAGCACCGCCGAGGCGAGTGCGCCGCGGCGGCTCGGCATCGGCGCGCGCGTGGTCCATCGATCGCTCGCTGGATCGTAGGCTTCGACGACGTTGAAGTTTCGGTCGGGGTCTCCAGGACGGCCCGCGATGGCGTAGACGAGGTCGCCCGCGACCTGCGCGGTCAGGTGGTCGCGCAACGTGGGGATGGGCGCGGCCGCTCGCCAGCTGTTCGTCGCGGGATCGTAGATCCCCGTCGAGTCGACGTGGGCGCCGACCCCGAGCCCGCCCACCACGATCAGCTTCCCGCCGACGACGCCGACGCCCGACGCTCCGCGGGCGACCGGAAGGGGGGCTCGCGCTTCCCACGCGTTCCGGTCTTCGCGGTACAGCCACAGATTGTTCTGTCCTTGGAAGTTCGCCGAGAGTCCGCCCACCGCGTACAACGAGTCGCCCACCGTGGCGAGCGGCATGTGATTGCGCGCCGCAGGGAGGTCGGCGATGCGCTCCCACTGGTTCGCGGCCGGGTCGTAGCGGTAGGCGCGCGCGATGGTCGCGCTCAGCGTGTCGAATCCGCCGGCGATGTAGATCTTTCCGTGCAGCACCGCGGCGTGGATTTCCTGCACCCACTCGGGGATCGGCGCGGCCGTCGACCAGCGCCCGCCCTCGGTGACCATGGTGCTGCAGGCGAGGCCGGCGGCCATCAACACGCGCAGCGCGTCCCGCTCGACCCTCACGACTCCGCGAACGCCTCTCGCACGATCCTGGCCTGCTCGGCCTGGTGCGCCGCCGGATACCCCTCGGCGGGGCTGGCGCGCTCGGGCCGCTGGACGTCGCGCAGGGTCACCGCAGCCGGTGCGAGGTCGCGGAGCTTCGGCACCACGAACTTGCGCGCCCCCATGTTGCGCGGCTCTTCCTGCACCCACACGATCTCGCGCAGCGCCGGGTAGCGCGCGATGAGCTCCGTCAGCGCCATGGACGGGAAGGGGTAGAGCAGCTCGAGCCGGCCGATGGCCACGTGGGTGGACGTTGCGCGCGCCGGGGATGCCAGCAGATCGTAGTACACCTTGCCGCTGCACAACACCAGGCGCGTCACGCGGTCGCGCCGGCCAAGGGCGTCGGGGTCGTCGAGCACCGGGAGGAAGCGGCCGCTCGTCAGCTCGTCGAGTTTCGAGGCGGCCTGCGGCAGCCGCAGCAGGCTCTTGGGCGTCATGATCACCAGCGGCCGCACGTCCGCATGCCGCGCCTGGCGGCGCAGCAGGTGGAAGTACTGCGCCGGTGTGGTGCAGTTCGCTACGCGGATGTTCCCCTCGGCCCCCAATGCGAGGAACCGCTCGAGCCGTGCGCTGGAATGCTCGGGCCCCTGGCCCTCATAGCCGTGCGGCAACAGCAGCGTGAGGCGGGAGGTCTGGCCCCACTTGGCGAGCCCCGAAAAGATGAATTGGTCGATGACGACTTCCGCACCGTTGGCGAAGTCGCCGAACTGCGCTTCCCACAGTACCAGCGCCTCGGGAGCCGCCACCGCGTAGCCGTACTCGAAGCCCAGGCAGGCGAACTCCGACAATGGGCTGTTGTGCAGCTCGAAGGACGCGCGCGCGCCGGGGAGGTGCTGGCTCGGCGTCCAGCGGGCGCCGGTCTTCGCATCGTGCAGGACGAGATGCCGCTGGCTGAACGTGCCGCGCTCGGTGTCCTGCCCGGTGAGCCG
>JBOHSO010000394.1:0-5017 GCA_050921685.1 Gemmatimonadales bacterium | reverse complement strand
GTCTCCGACCGCGGCGAGTGGGTTGTCATCTCGTTTCCAGTACTTGAGTACCGGGCTCGCCTGCCGGCCGTAGAGCGGATTCTTCACCGGCGATTCGGCCGGCTCGTAGTGGGTGGGAAGCGGGCCGTCCACGAGCCCACCCGGCACATACAGCCAGCCGACGCCGTCCGCCTTCATGATGAACGGCTGGCTTCCCGACAGCGCGTCGAGCCCGACGCCGGCGGGGTCGGCGGGGGCATCGGGCGCTTTGGTCGCGGCGAAATCGGGTGTGTCGTAGCCGGTCCACTTTCGCTGCTGCGGGTCCCACCACACCCACTTCTTGCGCTCGCTCCAGGGCCGGCCGCTCGGGTCCGCCGACGCGCGGTTGTACATGACGCGTCGGTTCGCCGGCCAGGCCCAGCCCCAGGTGAGCTGTGCGCCGATCACACCCGGCGCGTCGGGCTCGCGCCGCGCGGCGAGGTTGCGGTCGGGGGCGGGGTACACGCCGCAGTAGATCCACGACGCGCATGTCGTAGACCCGTCGTCTTTCAGCTCGCCGAACCCCGCGAGGTGGCGATCGGGGTGCCCGGTCTCGTAGCCGTTCAGCTCGCGCAGCACCTTGGGGACGTCGGGCTCGCCCGGCGGGGTCGCAGGCTCGGCGGGCTCGTAGTCCCACGTCATATTCCGAAACCCTTGGTCGCGCGGCAGCGTGCTCGAGGCGTATAACCGCCTGAGCCGCTTGCCCAGCTGATAGGTGAACCAGACGTCGGTGCGGCATTGGCCCGGCGCTTCCGCCGCCTTGTGGTGCCACTGGAGCAGGCGCTGGGTATTGGTGAAGGTCCCGTCGGTTTCGGCGACCTGGGCCGAAGGGAAGAAGAACACCTCGGTCTGAATGTCCTCCGGCCGGACCTCCCCCCGTTCCACCTCGGGCGCCTTGGACCAGAACGTGGCCGTCTCGGTGAGGAAATTGTCTTTCACGACGAGCCACTGCAGTTGTCGCATGCCTTTGCGCTCGAGCTGCGCGTTGAGCGACGTGGCCGGGTTTTGTCCGACGCAGAGCATCCCCTGCACGCGTCCGTCGGCCATCGCCACGAACATCGGCAGGTGGGAGTGGTCGCCCGAGATCTTGGGGTGCCAATCGTAGCCGAACTGGTTCCCCGGCGTCGCCGCGTCGCCGTACACCGACTTCAAGTAGGAGACC
Organism: Gemmatimonadales bacterium; assembly: GCA_050921685.1. Taxonomy (GTDB): domain Bacteria; phylum Gemmatimonadota; class Gemmatimonadetes; order Gemmatimonadales; family GWC2-71-9; genus DASTHG01. The sequence continues at coordinate 3,837 of JBOHSO010000394.1, read as the reverse complement.
ATGAACTTCGGCATGTTCGCCCAATAGCTCGTCGCGTTCGCCTCGGCGGCGAGATACTCGCGCAGCGTGCTGTGGCCCTTCAGGGCGGACGGCGCGTTCATGTATCCCTGGATGCTGTGGTACAAGGTCGGGACGTCGGTCGATCCCTGGATCGACGCATGGCCGCGCAGGGCCATGACCCCGCCCCCGGGGCGTCCGACGTTCCCGAGCAGGAGCTGTAGCAGCGCGCAGCAGCCGATCATCTGCGGACCGTAAGTGTGCTGCGTCCAGCCCACGGCGTAGGTCCACGCGGTGGTCCGGTCCGCGCCGGAGTTCTCGAGGATCGTCTCGGCGACCTTGCGGAACGTCTCGGGCGGACAGCCCGTGACCCGCTCGACCATTTCCGGCGTGTAGCGGCTGAAATGCCGCTTTACGATCTGGAATACGCAGCGCGGGTCGCGCAGCGTGGGATCACGCTCGGCCGGCGGCGGGCGCAACGAGCGGATCAGCTGGTCGAACGGCGTGTCCGGTGACGTGCGGGGCACGGCGGGGGGCCCCCGACGCGCGTACTGCCAGCTCCGCATGTCGTACTGCCCCACGAAACCATCGAACGGCCAGTCCTTCTTGTTGCCCGCATGCTCGTGCAGGCCGGAGAAGGCGCCGTCCAGGTCCTCGGCGTCCTGGTAGTCCTCGTGGACGATGGTCGCGGCGTTCGTGTAGTTGACCACGTATTCCCGGAAAAAGGGGTCGCGGTTCCACCGCTCGGAGTTGATGACGTAATTGATCAGGCCGCCGAGGAACGCGATGTCGCTGCCGGCGCGGATCGGCGCGTACAGGTCGGCCATCGCGCTGGTGCGGGTAAAGCGTGGATCGACGTGGATGATCTTCGCGCCGTGCTCCACCTTGGCCTTCATCGGCCAGCGGAACGCCACCGGATGGCACTCCGCCATGTTGGAGCCCTCGATCACGATGCAGTCCGAGTGCTCCAAGTTGCGGGGGTACAGCGTCGCGGCCCCGCGCCCGAGTCTGGTCCCCAGACCGGGGACGCTAGAGGAGTGTCATATTCGGGCCTGGTTTTCGACCGCGACGACGCCCAGGCCCCGCATCAGTTTCTGGTGGAGATGGTTCCACTCGATGTCCAGCGTGGCGCCGCCCAGCGCGAAGATCCCGAGGGTGTGGTTGACGAGGGTCCCGTCGGTGAGCCGCTCGACGAACGTCTCGTCCCGCGTCCGCTTCACCAGCTCGGCCACGCGGTCCATCGCCCACTCGAGATCCACCTGCTCCCACTCGCGCGCGCCCGGCCGGCGGTGCAGCACCGTCGTGGCGCGGTTCGGGTTCTTGTGGAGCTGGTAGGTCGCGGCGCCCTTAGGGCAGAGGCATCCCTCGCTGTGCGGGCTGCGGGGATCCCCCTCGATGTTGACGATCTCGCCGTTGACGGTATGGACGATGGTGGCGCAGCCGACGGCGCAATAGGGGCAGATGCTCGGCGTGGCCTTTGCCTGGGTGATGCGCAGCGCCTGGGCCCGTGCTCGAGCAGGCTCGAGGCTGAGGCCGAGGCCGAGCAGAGAGCCCAGCGCGGTGCCCGCGCCGGCCCCCCCGGAGACTCGCAGAAAGTCGCGTCGGGAGAGCGCCATTGGTGTTCAGGCAGAATGATGCAGCGGAACGGCCGTCCGCCGCAACCCTCTAGACCTTGACTTCGATCGCCGCGCCGCGTTTGTAGCGAACGTACAGCCAAGCCATCGGGACGATGAGCATACCCGCGGCGAGAATCGTCAGGGCGAGCAGGACGGCGGCCAGCAACACTCCCCGTTGCGATGCCTCGGCAGCCTCGAACAACGCCGCGTCCTGTCGCGCGAGCAGCACGATCATCGCCTGGCGAGCCTTATTGGTGGTTTGCGCATCCGTGGAAGCGAGCCCCTCGAGGACCTGCTGGACCAGGTTCATTTCCTGATCGTCCACGAGCGTATTGCTGAAACGCGACAGCTCCGACTGTAAATCCGTCCGCAGGCTATCCCGCTGGACGACGGCTTCGGGCCCCTGGAACATCGGGTCGGTGCTGATGGCCATGCCGCGCCACACCTCGTAGCGCGCGTTGTAGCGGTGCAGCGTCTCGCTGGTGCGCGCGCCGCGGCTCACGGTGGCGGACGCATGGGCGAGCGACCGGATGAGCAGGATGCCGATGACCAGGGCGGCCACCAGCGTGGCGGCGCTGATCGTGACCGCGATGCCCGGCCGGATGAGCGTGTAGTCCTTCATCGCGATCGCGAAGGACGACCGGGGCATCGACGAGCGGGGCGGGAGGGGTGTGCTCATGGCTGGCGGCCTTGGAGTCGGTTGGTGTCGCCCCACGGTATCCGGCGTCTGGAGGGGTGTCAATACGCCGCTCACCGTAGCGCCGCAACGAGGGCATCCGCCGCGCTGCGGACCACGCCGGCGTACCGTGTGAGCGCCGCCGCCACGCGCGCCGCTTCCGTTTGGGCTTCGGACGGCCGGCGCAGCTCGAGCGCTTCCCGGATCCCGGGCATCGTCTTGACGCCGTAGCCGGTGTACGCGCCCGGCGCGTACACGAGGTGGCGGAACCAAGGCCGCCGGGGCAGCCCGGCCGAGTCGGTGAGCGCCTGTTCGCTTGTGGCGAGCAGCCGGTTCACTCCAGCCAGCGCCGGGGAGCGCCGCCCGAGACCTGAGAATGCGTCGAGCCGCGCCACGGCTCGCTCGTAGGCGGCCGCCGCGCTGTCCAGCCCATCGAGGGCCGCGAAGACCGCCGTGAGGTCGAGGCCTTTCGTGGTGTCGTTGCCCGCCGCCAGCTGCGCCAGCTGGTCGGCATACTTGCGGAAGGTGCGCGCCGGGGCGAGGAACTCGAACGGCAGCACCGGAGCGTCCGCCATCCGGAGCACGGCGGTGGCCATGGTGTGCGCCTCGGTCACGCCGTACACGTATCCGGTGTCGATGAACCGCTCGTAGAACGTGTAGCTGTCGTAGATCGAGTGGTAGATCCCGGTGCGCGCGGCGCCGCCGTAGCTGAGGTTGACGGACGCGAGTCCGAGGTGATCGAGGAAGGCGGTGTAGTCCGACCCCGAGCCCAGCGCCCCGATGGTGAAGGTCGTGTCCGAAGCGGTGTCCTTGGGCCCGCGCAGCTGGCGCTGACGGGCCAGCCACGCGTCGAGCACGCTTTGCCCGCTCTTCGGGTCGGTCACGTCGCGCGCCACTTCGGTCACGAACTGCTCCAGCGCGTGCGACCCCGAGGCGTTGAGCCACCCGGCGCCGTTCGTGTCGGAGTTGTAGTAGACCACCGCCTTGGCGCGCAGCTCGTCGGCGTGTGTTTCTGCCCATTCCGTGGAGCCCAGCAGCCCCCATTCCTCGCCGTCCCAGGCGGCGAACACGATCGTGCGCGCCGGCCGCCATCCGCTTCTCAGCAGGACGCTGACGGCCCGCGCCGTCTCTCCCAAGGCCGCCTGGCCCGAGATCGGGTCCTCCGCACCGTTCACCCACGCGTCGTGGTGGTTGCCGTAGAGCACCCACTGGTCGGGTGCCACGGCTCCCCGGATCGTTGCGATCACGTTGTACAGCGGCCGGGTCTGCCACTCGAATGCGAGCGCCAGGTGGACCCGGGCCGGTCCGGGGCCGAGGTGGTAGGTGATCGGGAGGGAGCCGCGCCACGCCTCCGGTGCCACCGCACCGCCGAGCGCGCGCATCAACGGGAGGGCGTCCCCATACCCGATCGGGAGCACAGGGATCCGGACGAGGGTCTGCGCCTCCGCCGGCGCGAGGCGGCGGCCACCCGGCACCGACCCCCACCCCGGGCTCAGCGGATCGCCGGGGTGGAGCGGCATGTCCATCACGCTGCCGCGCTGCACGCCG
>JBOHSO010000393.1:0-8680 GCA_050921685.1 Gemmatimonadales bacterium | reverse complement strand
GGCGCACTCCGCGCCGCCGCGGGGCCAAGGGTGTCGGCGAGTGAGATCCCGTGTAGCCCGGCGCGCCGGGCGGCCGCTGCCGCCACGAAGTCCCCGAGACCCGCGACGACGGCGACGCCGAGCTCGGGATGGCGCTCGTGAACGCGCTCGACGTTCTCGGCGATCCGTGCCACCTGCGCGGCGGCGAGCGAATCGGCGACCGCGCTGATGGCGGCCTCGTCCAGCAGCTCGCGGTCGGCGCACACCACGCGAGCCAGGCGCTCTCCGGCGAATCGCCGCGTGGCGGGGCGGCCGTCGGGCGGGGTCACCGAATAGTCTTCCGGGGCAAGCGCGCCGCGCCACAGATGCACGTCCCCGGCGAGCGCGAACCCCTCGGCCGACACGCCCGTCGGAGACCCGTGCAGGCATACCGTCGAGGCGATCGCCTCGGCCGGCGTACGGAGCGCCCCGGTGTAGACCAGCTCGCCCGTGCGCAGCCGCTCGGGGTCGGTACGCCCCAGCGCGGCGAGCGAGCCCGCGACGATCGGGATGATATCGGTCGTCGTCGACCCGACGTCGATCAAAATGGCGTCGGGCGAGGTGAGCGCCACGAGACGCGCGGTCGCGGTCCAGTTGGCCGCGGCGACCGCGAGCGGTTCGCGGCGCGCCGCGTCGAGCGTGAGGAAGCGTCCATCCACCGTGTACACGCGCACCACTCGATCCGGGAATCCCGCCAGGACGGCATCCAGCACGAAGGACACGCCTTCCCGTTTCGTGCGGAACAGCTGCGACAACTCGGCGGTCATGGTGACCGCGTGTGCGTCGGTCGGGATGCCAAGCGTCGCCGCCTGCTCGATGAGCCGGCCGGTGAGGGCGCCCGGCTCGCGTTGGATCTCGAACGGCCGCGACCAGGCACCGCGCACGGTGCCCGCCTCCACCCGGGCGCACTTGATGTTCACGCCCCCGATGTCCCAGCCCACGACGACCGTCATCCAACACCGCCATGCGCCGGCGCGTCGTGCGGGTAATCCCCGTGCTGGACCTGTCCGGCGGCCGCGCCGTGCACGCGCGCGGCGGGCGGCGCGAGACCTACGCACCGGTGCGCTCGCGACTCGCCCCGGGAGAGGGAGATGCCCTTGCCCTGGCACGCGCCTACCGCAACGTGCTCCGGTGCGACGAGTGCTACGTCGCCGATCTCGACGCGATCGCGGGTGGGGCGCCGCAGCTCGAGCTGCTCGCAGCGATTGCCCGGCTGGGAGGTCGGCTGCTCGTCGACGCCGGGTGCAGCACTGCAGAGCGCGCGCGCGAGATCCTCACAGCCGGCGCCGCCCGCGTGGTGGTCGGGCTCGAGACGCTGCGCTCGTTCGAGGCACTGGCCGCGATCGGGGTGGCGGTCGGCGCCGAGCGCGTCGTCTTCAGCCTCGACCTGCGCGATGGGAAGCCCGTCACGCGCCTGGGCGCGTCGTCCATCGGGACGCCGCCGGCGTTGGTGGATAAGGCATGTCGCGCGGGCGTGCGGGAGGTCCTGCTGCTCGATGTGGCCAGGGCGGGGGTCGGGGGCGGCGTGGACTTGCGGCTCGTGCGCACGATCAGAAGCCTGCACCAGAACGCGGAGCTGCTGGCGGGAGGCGGACTCGGCAGCGTGCTCGAGATCGAACGAGCGGCCGGGGCGGGTCTCGACGGGGTGCTGGTGGCGTCCGCGCTGCACGACGGGCGACTGGGGGCGGGCGAGCTCGAGGCCGTGCGACGCCGCGGGATGGGAGCGCCGCGGCGCGGCGGTCACGCCAACGACTCGCGGTAGGTCGCCGACTGTCCGAAATTCTCCTCCACTTCGAGTTCGATGGCCGTGAGCCGCACAGCACCCGAGGCGGAAAGCTCCGCCCGCACCCGACCCGCCAGATATCGAGCGAGCATCTCCACTGTGGTGTTGGGGATCGGCAGCAGCGCACAATCGCCTTTGGGGAAGACGTAGCGCGGCTTCCCCTCGTAGGCGACGGTCACCGAATCGCCCTGCTCGGCGATCTGGAGCTTCGGATTCTCGAGCGGCAGCAGCACCTTGTGGTCGATTTCGTCGCTGAGGCGCTTCATGAGGCGTTTCAGCTCGACGAAGTCGAACACAAAATGAGCTTCGGGATCGAGCCCGCCTTCCACGACTACGCGGGTGCGGTAGTTGTGCCCGTGCAGCGTCTCGCACCGATGCCCGGGGAAGGTGATGAAATGCGCGGAAGCGAAGACGATGTTGTCCTTCGTCACCGACACGCGGAACTCATTGCGCGCCGGCATCAGCGGGCGCCCCGCGCCGGATGTCCACCGGCCAGGAGCACGACGAACATCGCCGCGGCGGTGAGATCGGCGGTCGCGCCGGGATTGCAGGTGTTGCGTGCATCGCGCAGGTCGTGGTCGAGCGCCGCGATCGCGTCCCTCCCCGCCACCGTCCGCCCACCCCCCAGCTCGACCACGGCCCGTGCATGGCGCTGGACGGCCGCGGCTTCCTCCGGGCCGAGCTTTCGGGCGATGTGCGTGTCGGGTGCGAATGCGAGCAGCGCGAGGTACGCCTCCAGCGTCGCGTCCGTCCTCGAAAGCCCGTCCGCCAGGGCCCGCTCGAGCGCCGGGGCGCCTACATCGAACGTCGTCTGAAAGGTGGTCACATATTCGCGAGCGATCGCGTCGCGGTCCGCGGCGAGCGCCATGACTTCGCGCAGCGGCGCCGTCGGCGTCTGGGCGACGTCCTGCGCCGAGGCGCGCCCGAGGCCTCCCGGGGAAGCGAGCCGGATCGCCGCGTACACCTCGCGCGCGTCTTCCACCGTGGTTTCCTCGAGCGTGGCCGCGAGCCGAGCGCGCAACGGATCCGTCCCGGCCCGCAGCGCCGCCCGGGCCAGCGGCGCCAGGAGCAACACGATGCCGAGGTTGGTGTTGGCCCGCGTCCAGCGCCTGGTCGCCTCGATGGCAGCGCGGATCGTCCGGCCGAGCGGTCGCTCGCCTGCCGCCTCGAAAGCGGGTCCAATCGCCATGGCACTCACCAGGAAATCCTCCACGTGGGTGTCGTGAAACGAGGCACCCATGGAGACGTTGCCGGGTTTCGCCGCGCACACCTCGAGCAGGCAGGCGAGCTGCGCCAGGACGGCGACATCGGCCTGGGAACGTTCCGGAGACAGCACAACGCTCGCCTCGTGCCTCATCGCGGCGCCACGCGGCCGAGGAGGTGTGCGACGATTGCCGCCGCGACGTCGGTGGAGGTCGCTTCCTGCAGGCCGCGCCATCCCGGGATCCCGTTCACCTCGACGACATAGACCGTACCGTCGCGTGCGGGGAGGAGATCGACGCCGGCATAGTCGGCGCCGACGGCTCGCACCGCCCGCAGGGCCATGTCCGACCAGGCGGCCGGCAGCGTCGTCGGGCGCGCCCGGCCTCCCCGCGCGATGTTAGTGCGCCACCCGGGTGCGCTGCGCTCGATCGCGCCGATCACCCGATCGCCGACCACGAACGCGCGCACGTCCACGCCGTCGTGGTCGATCGCGCGCTGAAGGTAATATACGCCCCGAATCGCCTCCAGCGCGCGAAACACGCGGAACGCCATTTCCTCGTCGCTCACGCGCACCATACCGAGACCCATCGAGCCGAACAGCGGCTTGACGATCACATCCCCCAACGCGCGGAACGCGGCGAGTCCATCCTCGGGCCGCTCGCACACCACGGTCGCCGGGACGGCGAGCCCGGCTTGCTCAAGCAGCGCGCTGGTCCAGAACTTGTCGACGGTACGCTCGATCGCGCGCGGTGAGTTGATGACCGGCACGCCGTGATCCTCGAGCCGGTGCAACGCGTCCACCCGGAAGATGATCTGCTCGAGCGAGCCGGCAGGGATGATCCGCGCCAGCACCGCGGCGCAGGCGTCGAGGTTCGTCCCCGCATTGGTCAGGCCGGGCGCGTTGCCGGTTCCGAGGTGCGCGACCACCCCCTCGTAGGGAAGCACCACACCCTCACACCCCCGTTCGGCGAGGGCGCGACACAGCTCCCCGGTGTGCCAGCCCTGCCGCGCGGCGAGAATCGCGACGCGCACCACCGCTAGTTCGTTTGCTTCGCGACCATGACTGTGAACCTCAGCTGTCGAGTAACGACACGCGCAGCACCTCGGGGTCGAGGCGCCCCGCGCGATACGTCTTGCCGCTCTGTGCGCCGGTCAGCCAGACCTCGGCCGGACTGAACAGCAGTGGATCGATCTTGTAGAAGTCGTTGTCGTAGCGCTTGAAAATGTCATAGAACGGCGTGCCATAGTCCTTCGAGGCCGAAGCGGGGAGCTTCGCCACGAGCTCCACGAGCTCCGCGTCGTCGGCGCGCACGGTGTAGCGCGCCTGCCCGCCGTAGAGAATGCAATCGTTCGCGCGACCGATCGCCCGGAGGTCGTTCTTGGCCACCGGCGCGAGCGGCGCGGTGCCGCTACCGCTGACGACTTTCGTGACATCGAAGCCGACGGCGTCCATCTTGTGCAAGCCGGTCTCGAGAACGCGCGCGACGATCTGCACGCCACCGGCGAGGCTCGCCGTCGGCGCGACGACGAACGTCAGCTGCGACATATCCAGTCCCGCCTTCCCAGCCACCCAGGCGGCGACCTCGTCGGTCGGTGGGTTCCGAGTTTCGAGCACGAGGATGCCGCGCCCGGCCCGCTCGGTGTACCCGAGCTTCGCGTAGAGCTCTTTCTCCACCCGGACGTGTGCGCGCAGCGGGCCCGACCCCATCGCGAAGTACTGCTCCACCTGGATGGCCCACCCCGCATACTGCGAAGCCATGCAGCTCACCGCGGGGTGATCGGTCCACACTTGCACCCCGGCCCACGCCTCGCCGCCGATCGTGACCGGGGCGTAGCTCACATGGCCGAGCCCACCCATACAGATCTCGGCGAGCCCGAGCCCGGCGGCGAGCCCGCCGGCGAGCTCGACCCCGGCATCGATCACCCGGGCGCCGCCGGCGAGGGACCGGGCGGCAACCCGCAACTCGGCCGCTCGCGCGACCATCCGATCGGCGATCGCCCAGCCGCGCTCGTTCAGCCCCAGCCCAGAGCCGTTCACTCCGCCGCCCATCGGAGTATCTCCCCCTTTCCGAGCTCGGCCAGATCGCCGCTGTAGCGGTGGTAGCGCCCCGTGACGTAGCGGTCCGCGATGGGGAGGCCGTACCGATCCCGCAAATAGAGGAATGTGACGCGGAGATGGAGCGGCCGGTAAGTGCACGCGTAGCGAAACGTGGCTGGAGGCTCGACCGGGCCAAGGGCGACGATCGTCCCGCGCTTGATCCACCGCCCGGCCCCGCGGGCCGCCGCACCGAGCACGACGACGCTGCCCGCGATCATACCACGTCCCGCCCGCTCTCCCGCGTTCCCGCCGATCACGATCAGGCCCCGCCGCATTGCGGCGCCCGCTTCCGCCCCGGTCGATCCATGAATGATGATTTCGCCGCCGCTCATCCCGCGCGAGGCCCCTGGCCCGGCCCCGCCGGCGTTGTCGCCCGCGTCGCCACGAATCTCAATCGTCCCACCGGCCATCTGCATCCCGACGTCACGGCCGGCGTTTCCCTCGATCACCAGCTCGCCGGCGGTCATGCCCGCGCCGACCCCTTCGACGCGATCCAACTGCCCTTCGATGCGCACCCGCCTCGCCCGCTCGCCGCGCACCGTGAAAAAGTCGCCCAACTGGGCGGGCTGCCCGCCGTACCACACCCGGAGGTCCCCGATCTCTTTCGCACCGGCGGCGGCGAAGCGGTCGGGGACGATGCAGTCGGCCTCGAGGGTCCGCTCCAGGGCACCGCGGAGCGCAAGGACGACCGTATCGCTCACGCGACGGGGTCCCCTGCATCCAGGATGCGACGCAGATGGAAATGATGGGGACCCAGCTTGCCGCCGTAGTTCCCCGCCGAAATCGTTCGCACACCCGCGATGCACGCGGCGCGGATGCCGGCGCGCATCGCGGTGGCGATCGCAGGCGCGTCCAAGCCGTCGAGCACGATCTCCAGGACGCTGTTCACCCCGTTGGGTAGAGCGGACGCGGTCACGGCCCGCAGCGTGGGGCTGAAGGCGTCGTTGGTCGTGGCGAGCACCTTCTTGTAACGCTTGGAGCCCACCTTGCTCCCGCTGCGCACCACGCCGCCCGGGAAGGGGAGGATGACGCCCGGCAACGGCGCCATCGCATCCACCGCCGCCTCGGCCGCGGCGAGCGCGGCATCCTCCGTTTCGGCGAGAATCAAGAAATTGCCACCACCGATCGCCTGCTGCCGGCCGAAGGACTCCGCGACGAGAAACTCTCCTTCCATGACCGGCACGCGCCAATAGCGTCGTCCCCCGATCACCTTGCTCGACTGGAACCCGTCGCCGAATACACGCAGCGCCTTGCCGGCCGGGACCCGGTCAGGGGCGCCCGGGAGACCGTCGAAGCAAGCGGTCGTCGGGCAGGTGAGCACGGTTTGTCCGAGCCGCTCGATGAGCCGCTTGGCCAGACTATCGGCATCCATCGTCAGCAACAGCACGCTGACCCCGGGCCGGGTGTCGGGCGTCTCGCGCTCGGCGAGTGGGCGCTCGATTGCCGCCTCACACTTGCACCCGATGACCGAGGTCGCGAAGCCGGTCATTTTGAGCGCCGCCTCGCCCGCCCACCGGGCGTTGCGACCGGTGATAATCACGCGCACCGCATGCATCGTGAACGCCTCGGCGAACGTGTCCTCGATCGAGACGCCGCGGAACTGCACGTCAGCCGGCTCCGACGGGGGCGTCCGGCAGCGGCCCCACCGAATAGTTGTCGAACGACACGCACGCGTAGCTGTCGAAGTAGCGTCGCAGGTCGCGGGTCAGTTCGGGCGAGACCTCGGGACGCACGTGGAGCCGCCGCCCAGGTGGCGCCCGGCGCAGCTGGCCCTCCTCGACGACCAGCGCTCCCGCCTTGATCGTATAGCGCGGCGTGGCGAACATCTTCGCCTTGTCGGCGTCGTTCGCGTAGATCGTCACGTCCGCATCCGCGCCCACTCCCAGATGCCCCTTCGTCTTCAGTCCCAGGAGCCGTGCCGGACCGGCGCGCGTCACGACCGCGATTTCACTCAGGGTGTATTCCCGCGCCAGCCCATCGAGCAACGCGCTTCCCGCGAGCAGCGTCTGGTTCACGCGCTTCAGCCGGTCATCGCGATAGGTCCGGTCCATGAGGAGCCGGATCAGCGCCGGATACGACAGGAAAGAGCCGCCGTTCGGATGGTCGGTGGACAGGACCACGCGCCACGGATCGCTCGCCAGCAGAAACAGCTCGAGCCCGACCGCCCATTGGAGGGCCGCGACCGCGGCTTTCTCCCTGTAGGCGTACGGTACGATGCCGCACCCCGTCTCGAGCTCGATGTCCACGTTGAGCCATTTGCGGCCGGTGCTGGCGTGCAGCAGGTACTCGACCGGCGCGTCGGCGGTGACGGTGGTGGCAGGGCCGAACATCACCTGGCCCACGTCCACGCTCACCGCGGCATGTCCGTTGACGTAGTCGATCACGTCACGCGCGGCGGACGTCCAACCCTTGCCGCGCTCGCCGCCGTAGCTGTGAAACTGCAGGTGGGTGAAGTGGGCGCGCCGCCCGTCTAGGGCGCGCATCGTCTCGAGAGTAGTTCGCGCGTTCCCGGCTTGCCCGAGGTTGTTGCAGTGAATGTGCACCGGGTGCGGGAGCCGGAGCGCGTGCGCCGCGCCGGTCAGGGTTTCCAGGATCTTGCGCGGCGTGACCGCACTCGAGCCGATCGGCTCATCCAGGTCCGTGACGTTGCGTCCCCCCGCCTTCCATCGCTCTACCCCGCCCGGATTCACGGCCTTGATGGCATAGGCGCCTGCCGCGCCGAGCAGCCAGGCGGCATAGTCCCGCGCGCGCTCCGCTTCGCCGGCGGCGATTTGCCGGAGGAGATAGTCGTCGTTGCCCATCAGGACGAAGAGCCCCGCGTCGATGATCGGCGTGTCGTCCAGCTCGACGTGGGCCTGCCGCGCGGCGATCGGCGCGACCGCTGCTTCCATCGCCGTGGTGTAGCCCAGCCCCGCATACCGATACCCGGTGGCGAAGGTGCTGGGAATCGTCCCGCCACTGCCCGCGCGCGCGCGGAGGCCGTCCTCCACAAGCGCCGGGGCCGGAGCGGGGTCGGCGGCGTGCTCCTCCGGCAACAGGCGGCGCCCGTGCGTGATGCTCGAGCCCGCAATGTGCGAGTGGATGTCGACGCCGCCGGGCATCACGATCATGCCGGCGGCATCGAGCCGCGGCGCGCCCGCGGGAAGCGCGGCCACGATGCGCCCGGCTTCGATGCACACGTCCCGCACCAGGCCATCGATGCCGTTGACGGGATCGTAGACGGCCCCACCCGTGATCCGGAGCCGAAGCGGCGTCATGCGCGGTAGAGCAGGTCGGCGAGCGCGCGCACGACCTCCGCCGTCACCGGCGGGCCCTCGAGCGCGGACCGCAGGGAGAGCGGCACGTCGTCCATCCGCAGGGCCATGCCCGGTTCGTGAATCCCGGGGACGCCCGTGTCGACGGCGACCACGGGAGCGAACGGCGCCTCGCTCGCCCGCGGGCCGATAGCGACGCTCGCCACCCCCCTGAGTGCGGTCGCCACCGGCGCGGGTACTCGCGCCGGTGATCCGAGAACGAGCGCCACATCGACTTCCCCGCGCGCGAGACCGGCTGCCGCCCCGGCGTGGGGACGGTACCGG
>JBOHSO010000392.1:0-8441 GCA_050921685.1 Gemmatimonadales bacterium | reverse complement strand
GAGTATCACGAGAAAATCTTCGAGAAATTCGGTCAGGTGGAGGCGTCCCGGCAGGGGGCCAAGCACTCGAGCGGACTGGGCCTCACGTTCTGCAAGCTCGCCGTCGAAGCACACGGGGGGCGGATCGGCGTGGACAGCCAGATGGGTCAGGGGAGCACCTTCTGGTTCGTGCTGCCGGTGGCGGGCCCGGCGCACGTGGAGTCGCAGCCGTGATGCCCCCGGACCGTGCGGTCCACCTCGCGCTGGAGGATCGGTGAACATCGTCATCGCGGAAGACGAGCCGGTGTCGTGCCAGGTGCTGCAATCAATCCTGACCGCGGCGGGCCACCGGGTTACGGCGACGGGGACCGGCCTCGACGCCCTGGACGTGTGGCGGCTGACCGAATGCCGCGTGGTCATTTCGGATTGGATGATGCCCGAGATGGACGGGCTCGAGCTGTGCCGCAAGATCCGTGAAGAGCGCCGCGATCGCTACACGTACTACATCCTGCTCACCGGGCGGAGCGGGAAGGAGAGCTATCTCACAGCGATGGACGCGGGGATCGACGACTTCATCACGAAGCCGGTGGACGGCGACGAGTTGAAGGCCCGCCTACGGGTGGCCGAGCGGATTCTCGGCCTGCGGGAGCGGATGGACGCTCTGGAGGGGCTGCTCCCGATCTGCAGTTACTGCAAGCGCATTCGCAACGATCGGGAGCAGTGGAGCTCGCTCGAGGGCTTCATCGAGCAACGCTCGAGCGCGGAATTCAGTCACGGCATCTGCCCCGACTGTCAGCGCAAGTACATCGACCCGCAAATCCCGGCCTGAGCGCGCCCTCCGGCGGACGTCTAGGCGCCGGGCCGCCCTCCGGTCCGGGTCACCGCCTCGGCGTGGAAGGCGTCGAGCATCCGGCGGTGCTCCTCGTACTCCGGTCGGCGGCGGGCGCGCTCGGCCGCTTCGTTCCGGAGGAAGCCGCGAAACGCCAGCCGCGCGCCGGCGGCATCGTTGAGCGCCTCGAGTGCCCGGGCGCGCAGCATGAAGCCGAACAGATGGGTGGGAACCAAGCGGCGAATCGTGTCCGCCTCGACGCGGGCGCCGGCCGCGTCGCCGCCGGCTAAGCGCAGCAATCCGAGGTCGAAATGCGCATCCAGGGACAACGCCGGCAATTGTAGATATGCCCCCTCTGCCATGGGGAGGAAGAACTGCACGCTGTCCCGCTTGCCCTCCTCGGCGAGGCGCATGACGCGATCGAACAGCCGCTGCGCGCGCTCCTCGGCGGACATTTGACTGATGTCGGGAGCCGCCATCCCTCCGGCGAACGGCGCGGGTCCGCCCGGTTGCGTAGCGCTGTCGGCGCCGCCGCCGCTACTCCGCATGAGCAGCACGGCGAGTAGGGCGCCCAGCGCCAACCCGGCCACTCCCCAGGGGAGGCCCGCACGCCAGCCACCGGGGCGTTCCAGACGAGTCGTGGCGCCGCATTTGTGGCAGTAGCGTGCGGCCGCTGACAGCTCTACCCCGCAGGCATGGCATTTCATGGGGCGGCAATCTAACTGGCACGATGCACAGCTGGAGCGTAGCGTATGGGTTATGAGCAGCGCCTTTCCCGGCCAGGAGCACGCGCGCCACATGGGCGAGCTCAAGCGCGGTCCCAACCGCTGGGATGTGTTCCTCGAGCTGCAGCCGGACGCCCAGCTGGGCGCCGTGCGGGGCCGGATCCACTTCGTGGCCGAAGGTGTTCCCAAGTCCACCGGGTGGGTGTTCCTCGAATGGCACGAGAAGGACGTGCTGGAGAGATTCGGTGAATTTTCGGCCGTCGAGCTGCTGCAGTTCGTAGAAGCGATCGCCAGCTGACAGAGTGTCGCGCGAAATGCGCAAATGTTGCACACTTTCGACGACACCCTGACGCTTTTTGAGCTGCTTTCGGTCACCTAGACGCACTTTTCTGCAGGCGGCGCAAGAATTGCTTGACGCTCCGGTCAGCGTCAACTACCTTGCTCCATGCCAGTACATGCGGCACAGGATGCAGGAGAGCCCGACGCGACGAGCCCGGCGGCGGGCTCTCGTTGTTATTGCCGCCAGCCGTTTACGCCGACCGACACCATAAGGGGATCGACGACATGACCGCAACGTTGGAGCCGACCAAGGTGGACGCCAAGGCGGGGAGCAAATCCGCCTCGGCCGACGTGATTCGCCGCGCCCGCGAAGCCGGGGTGCAGGTGGTAGACGTGAAGTTCTGCGACCTCCCCGGGACGTGGCAGCACTTCTCGTTGCCGCTCAAGGAGCTGACCGAGGACATGTTCACCGAAGGGCTCGGGTTCGACGGGTCGTCGATTCGTGGCTTCCAGGCGATCAACGAGAGCGACATGCTGCTCCTGCCCGATCCGGCGAGCGCCTTCGTCGATCCGTGTCTGCAGGTGCCGACACTCTCGCTCACCTGCGACATCGTGGATCCGGTGACCGGGGTGCGCTATTCGCGCGATCCGCGCTACGTGGCGCAGAAAGCCGAGAGTTACCTGGTGAAGACCGGGATCGCCACGACGGCGTATTTCGGGCCGGAGGCGGAGTTCTACATCTTCAACTCGGTGCGGTTCGACCAGAACGCGCACGAAGGCTACTACCATATCGACTCCGAGGAAGGCATTTGGAACTCGGGGAGCAACGGCGGCCCGAACCTCGGGCACCGGCCGCGCCACAAAGAGGGGTACTTCCCGGTGCCGCCCGTGGACAAGCTGCAGGACCTGCGCTCCAGGATCATGCTCGCCATGATGGCGGCGGGGATCGAGGTCGAGGTGCACCACCACGAGGTGGGCACCGCCGGGCAGACCGAGATCGACATGCGGTTCACCACGCTCACCCGCATGGCCGACCAGCTCATGATGTACAAGTACATCGTGAAGAACGTGTGCGCGCAGCACGGCTACACCGCCACCTTCATGCCGAAGCCGATGTTCGGCGATAACGGGTCCGGCATGCACGTGCATATGAGCCTGTGGAACGACGAGACGAACCTGTTCTTCGACGCCAACGGGTACGCCTTGATCTCGGACTCCGCGCGCTGGTACATCGGCGGGCTGATCAAGCACGCGGCGGCGTTGCTGGCCTTCGCGGCACCGACGACCAACAGTTATCGCCGCCTGGTGCCGGGCTACGAGGCGCCGATCTACCTCATCTACTCCCAGCGTAACCGCTCGGCGATCTGCCGCATTCCGGTGTACTCCAAGTCGGCGAAGTCCAAGCGGATCGAGTTCCGGGCGCCGGATCCGTCGAGCAATCCGTATCTCACGTTCGCCGCGCTGCTCATGGCAGGCCTCGATGGCGTGCGCAACAAGATCGAGCCGCCCAAGCCGATGGACGTGGACCTGTACGAGCTCGAGCCGGCTGAGCGCAAGCACGTCAAGAACACGCCGGGGACTCTGGTGGAGTCTCTGGCGGCGCTCGAAGCCGACCATGCGTTCCTGCTCGAAGGCGGCGTGTTCACGAAGGACCTGATCGAGACGTGGCTGGCGTACAAGCGTGCCAAGGAAGTGGATCCGGTGGCGCTCCGGCCGCACCCGTACGAGTTCTTCCTGTATTACGACTGCTGAGCCGAGGGGGACGGTAGGGGGCGGTCCCCTACCGTCTCCTCCCGCCCCATGCCCCAGACCGCCGGAGCTACGAAGCGCGACATCCTCGATCTGTTGAAGGGGAGGCGCGTCCGCTTCCTGCTGCTGCAGTTCACCGATCTGTTGGGGATCAACAAGGCCGTCGAGGTCCCGTCGGCGCACTTTGAGCGCGCGCTCGCCGGGGAGACGGTGTTCGACGGGTCCGCTCTCGAAGGCTTCGCCCGCGCGGCTGAGGCCGACGCCCTGCTGGCGCCCGACCTGGACACGTTCCAGGTGTTGCCGCTGGCGGCCGGCGCCGAGCGCAACGAGGGCGAGGTGGCCCGCCTGATCTGCGACATTCGCTATCCTGACGGTCGACCCTTCGAAGGTTGCCCGCGGACCGCGCTGAAGCGGCAGATCGCCCACGCCGCGAAAGCGGGCTATACGATGCAGGTCGGCTGCGAAGTCGAGTTCTTCCTGTTCGATCAGGACGAGCGGGGGCGCCCGACCACGCGCACCCTGGATTCGGGAAGCTATTTCGACCTCGTCCCCGTGGACCGGGGCGAGCACGCACGGCGGACGGTGGTCGCCGCGCTCGAGGAGATGCAGCTCGCCGCCGAGGCGTCCCACCATGAGGTTGTGCCCGGGCAACACGAGATCGACCTCCGGGCGGCAGACCCACTCACGATGGCGGACAACCTGGGCACGCTCCGCTACGTGGTGCGCAGCATCGCGCTGCAGCACGGCCTGGTGGCCACGTTCATGCCGAAACCGCTGCACGGGGTCAATGGATCGGGAGTGCACACGCACCAGGCGCTGTTCGCCGGCGGCCGGAACGCGTTCCACAACCCCAAGGGTCCGCTGCAGCTGTCGGAGGTCGGGCGCGGCTACGTCGCGGGCCTGCTGCGTCACGCGGTCGGGTATTGCGCCGTGACCAACCCGCTGGTCAACTCGTACAAGCGACTCGTCCCGGGCTTCGAAGCCCCGGTCAACGTGTCCTGGTCGACGCAAAACGTTTCGCCCCTCGTGCGCGTCCCGGCGCAACGCGGCGAGGGGACCCGATTTGAAAACCGGTTGCCGGATCCGTCTGCCAACCCGTACCTCGCGTTGGCGGTGCAGCTCGCGGCGGGTTTGGACGGCGTGCAGGCACGGCTCGATCCCGGCGAGCCCGTGAACAAGAACATCTCCCGGATGTCGTATCGCGAGCGGCGCAAATTTCGCATCGACGAGCTGCCGCGGGACCTCCACGAGGCGCTCGACTGCCTCGAGCGCGACACGGTGGTCCGTGAAGCGCTGGGGGACCAGATCTACGAGCCGTTCGTCGAGGCCAAGCGGGAGGAGTGGCAGGGGTACATCGGGCAGGTGAGTGAGTGGGAGATCGACAGATATCTGGGACAATACTGAGCCAACGTTCGTGAAAAACGGCGTCAAGGAAAGCCGTCGAGGGAAACCGTCAAGAAGAACCCTGTTTCAGCATTCCGGGGGTGGGTGCTGTTGTAGTCGTCCGATCAGCTTGATCACGAGGGTCACTCGATTCTCAAGTGCTCCAAAAGCGGGTCCCCGCGGCGGGTCTAGGTGCCTGCTCAGCTTTAACTGTGTACGGAGCTCAAAGGCGGATCCCTTGGCGTAACCGAGAAATTGGCGAAATTCCTGTACCGTGTTCCTGCCGCACGCCTCGGCGATATTCGAGGTAACCGATAAGGCGGCTCGGACGACTTGATCTCCCCGCGCATGCGCTCCCGGGCCCCGGAACGTTCGAGCGATTTCGACCACTTCCTTGCTCACTTGACACGAAACCTGGTGTACCAGCAGGCGGTCAGGATTAGCCCGGAGAGCCATCGTGCAGCATAGGTCTCCATGGCTGGCGAAATGGTACCATTCTTACGCCCCTCCTCGACGTTTTCTCTCGACGGTTCTCCTCTTGACGAACTTCGGTTGTGACATCTTTCCCCAACCCGGCGATACCGACGGCATCCAACAACAAGCCCGCTGGCTGACCCACGGCCGCCTGGTCGTCGACACCGACCCCAATCTGACGATCGTGCGCCTGCGCGCCGAGGCGCTCGAGGCAGCGGCTGGCCGCAACGACGTGCTCGTCCTGCGGTTCGAGTTCAACCCGACGCCGACGCACGGTGATGAGTACGCGCTGGGCGTCGCGCTGGACTTGGGCGACGTGCGCAACCTGCGCCGCGCCACCGCGTACGCCCTCGGCCCACCGCCGGCCACGATCCCCGCCTTCGCGACCGTCACCTGCCTGTGCCGGCCCCAGCGCCCGGATTCGGTGCGCGGGACGTTTACCATGACCAAGCGGGGCATCGCACAGATCATCGGGCGCCTCGACGCTACGCTATTTTTCACGGCATGGGACGACCCGAGCCGCCACACGAGCTACCGGCTGCGCCAGCGCATCGACGGGCTCCAGTGAGGAGCGCGACAATCGGGATCGGGATGATCGCGTGCCTGGTGTGCGCCGGTGCGGCGGCCTCCCTGCGCGCGCAGGCGAGCCCCGTCGCCGGGGAGGTCCGGGTCGACCCGGCCATCGACACCGTGATCGTCGTCTCACGCAACGTGTTCGAGCCCCGCGGAGACACACCGCGATTCGTGGCCCGCCTCGGCAACGCCCTGCACATCACGACCCAGCCGGTCGTGATCCGGCGACTGCTGCTCGTCGATGCCGGCGCCCCGCTCGATTCGGCGCGACTGGTGGAGAGCGAGCGGGCGCTGCGCGAGCTGGGCGTATTTCGCGAGGTGCGCATCGACACCGTCCGCGTCGCCGATCGACTCGCCCTCCGCGTCGAAACGGCCGACGGGTGGAGCACGTCGCCGCAGCTGAATTTCTCGAGCTCGGCAGGCTCCGTCACTTGGAGCGCCGCGTTCGTGGAGCGAAACTTCCTTGGTACCGCGACGTTCGTCAGCGTAGCCTACGGTCGCACCCCCGACCGGCGCTCCTTCGATTTGCAGTTCGCGAGCCCCGGTCTGATCGTGCGCCGCGCGCCGCTGCTCGTCGCCTTCAGCGACCTGTCCGATGGGCACGTGGGCGCCTGGAGTTACGGGCTGCCGTTCTACCGGACCGACGCGCGCTGGTCCCTCGTCACGGCCGGCGAGGCGGGTCGACATCGGGTGCTCGATTTCCGGGGTGGCGTGCTCGCCGACAGCGCCGAGCGGCGTACCCTGCGGTTCGAGCTCGTGGGCGGTGTGGCGCTGCGCGCGACCAGCACGAGCTTCCTGCGGGCATGGGTCGGCGCGGCGTGGCGCCGTGAGGACTTTGCGCCCGAGACCACGGCGACGTTCCCGCGATCGACCTTCGGGACGGTGGGCGCTGGCATCGAGGCGGGGAAGGTGCGGTACGGCGTGTTCACGCGCCTGAATGGCTTTGGCCGGCGCGAAGACGTCGATCTCTCATCGACGTTGCTGCTCGGCGCGTGGCTGGCCCCGCGCGCTTGGGGGTATCCCGCCGACCGAGCGGGTATCGGACCTCTGCTCAGGGGACAGATCGCGGCGCGGTGGCCGGCGGGGCTGGCGTTGCTGCGCGTCCGGGCGCACGGCGCCTTCACCCGGGTCGGACTCGATTCCGGATTGGTGCAGGCGTCGCTGGATCTCGCCACCACCCGACTGGCCCGGCAGTCCGTGCTGCTGCACGTCGAGGCCGGAGCGCTGCGCGATCCCAGGCCCGGATCGGCTTTCGATCCGTGGGCGACCCAGAACGGGCCGCGGAATTTCGCGGCGCACGCGTTCACGGGCACGCGACTCGTGTACGTGGTGCTCGAGGACCGCATCCTGGTCGCCGAGCAGCTCTGGGGCGTGTTGGGGGTCGGCCTGGCGCCGTACGTCGAGTACGGCGGCGCCTGGTACGCGGGACAGGAGCCCGCCCGCCGGGGCGGGGACATCGGCCTGGCGCTGCGCTTCGGCTCGCCTCGCTCGTCGCGCGGCAACGTCGGCGAGCTGGCGGTGGGCTATCGATTCGGAGACGGCTTCACCGGCAGTCCCTGGGCGCTGACCGTCCGGAAGAGTTACATCCTCAAATAACCCGCTCGATCAGCGCCGCCGCATGGTCGAGGACGGCGCGCTCCGTGGTGGAAAGCGCGGCGAGTCGTCGGGCCAGCTCGGCCGTGCGGCGGGCGCGGCCGCGCAGCAGCACCCGCCGTCCCTTGAACGTGGCCTGCACGATGCTGGCACGGCCATCCTGTGGATCGGGCGCCCGCGTCGCCAATCCGTCGCGCTCCAGCGCGGAAACCAACCGGCTCATGGTGGGGAGGCTCACCTGCTCGGCCTTCGCCAGGGCGGCGATCGCGCGCGCGCCGCTGAATACCAGCACGGAGAGCGCCGACAACTGGGCCGGCCCGACCCCGAGCGCGGCATCCGACCGCCGCACGGTGCGCAGCAGGTGGATGGCCGCCGAGTGGAGCCGGCCGGCGACCGCCTCGGGAGGGGTTGCGCGGTGGGGCATCGAGCGGCAATTTAGTTAGCATTGCTAACTAAATCAAGGCGGGTGAATTCCATGAGCCAGACAGGCGAGAGCTTCGGCCTCGGGCCGATCGGCCAGATCGCCGTCAACGTCCATGACCTGGAGCGGGCGATCCGGTTCTACCGCGACACCCTGGGGATGCGGTTCCTGTTTCAGGCGCCGCCCCAGATGGCGTTTTTCGACTGCGGCGGCGTGCGATTGATGCTCGGAGTGCCTTCCGAGCCGGCGTTCGATCACCCGGCGTCCATCATCTATTACCGGGTGGTCGATATCCATGCGGTACACGACGCCCTGGTTGCGCGGGGCGTGACGTTTACCGAGGCACCGCGCTTCGTGGCCAAGCTTCCAGACCACGACCTGTGGCTTGCGTTCTTCCGCGATACGGAGGACAACCTGCTGGCGCTAATGAGCGAGG
>JBOHSO010000391.1:0-5050 GCA_050921685.1 Gemmatimonadales bacterium | reverse complement strand
CCGCGGGCGCCAAGTAGGTGAAATCCGGGCGCCCGAGCCGTGGAACCAGGTCGAGGATGTTGGCCGGCGCGGCGTTGCGGCCGTGGACCATGATCATCACGGCGGGGCTTTCCCCGAGCGGCTTCCCGGCGGTCGCGACCGGCTCTCCGGCGTGCGGCTTCACGCGCGCGCGCCGGGCGACGAAAGTCGCGGCAGTTTCGCTTCGATTTCGGCGCGGTGCGGCTCCTCCCAGGGCGGCAGCTTGAGCTCAAGTCCCAGGCAGGGCAACGATTCGTCTACGGTGAACCCGGGCGGCACCGTGGCGATCTCGAACAACACCCCTCCCGGCTCACGGAAATAGATCGAGCGGAAATACTGGCGGTCCCGAACCTCGGTGACCTGATACCCGAGCCGGACCAGCTCCGCCCGCATGCGCAGCTGCTCCTCGGCATCGTCGATCGCCATCGCGACGTGATGCACCGTCCCCAGCCCGTTGACGGCGCCGGGAGCCTCGGGGGCGTGGACGATGTCGATCAACCTGCCGGGAATCGCCCCGTTGGTGGCCAGGCGGGCTCGTGATGGTCCCTGGTTCACGACTTCGAACCCCAGCACCTGCGTCAGGAGGTCCAAGGTCCGGGCCGGCGACCGGATCAGCATCGTCACGCCGTGGAGGCCGCGGATGGCATGCTCGGCGCCCACCTCGCTCGTCACCCACGGCGTCCGCGCGTCGCCGACGGCCGCGACGAGCTCGAGCACCAATCCCGAGGGGTCCGTGAATGCGATCGCCTCCTCGCCGAAGCGGGGCTCCGCATCGCCGACGTCCATGCCGCGCTCACGGAGTCGCCGCTGCCAGAACTCCAGCGCCCCGGCCGGCACTGAAAACGACGTCACCCGAATCTGCCCGGCGCCCTTTCGTCCCAGCGGCACGTTCCACCCCTTGTAGGGAAACGTGGTCATGATGGTGCTCGGTGTACCGGCTTCGTTCCCGTAGTAGAAGTGGTAGACGTGGTGATTGTCGAAGTTGACCGTCTGTTTCACCAGCCGGAGGCCGAGCAGCTTGGTGTAGAAATCGAAGTCCTGTTGGGCGTCGTTCACCGTCGACGTGACGTGATGCAGACTGCGGATGAGTTTGTCCACGCGCACACCCTCCTCGAGATTCTGAATGTGGCGTCCGCGCTTGGTCCGGCAAGCCCGGGCAGCGGCACGCGCTCGCCTTGACCCCGGTCCCCGGCCGGGCGACACTAAGTCCCATGGACGAGCGCGAGCTGATCTACGACTGGAACCAGGCGGCCGCGGCGTTCGACTGGTCCACTGCCCGGGTGGACCTGAACGACGAGACGCTGCGCGACGGACTCCAGTCGCCGTCCGTGAAGGACCCCTCCCTCGAGACGAAGCGCCGCCTGCTGCACCTGATGGCCGACTTGGGCATCGTGGCGGCCGACATCGGGCTTCCCGGCGCCGGACCGCGCGTGGTGGAACAAGTGCGCGCCCTGGCCAGGGAAATCCGCGACCACACGCTTCCCATCGCACCGAACTGCGCCGCCCGCACGGTGATCGCCGACGTCGAGCCGGTGGTGCGGATCTCCCAGGAAATCGGGATCCCGATCGAGGTGGCCACCTTCATCGGCTCCTCGCCGATCCGCCAGTACGCGGAGGACTGGACGATCGATCGGATGCTCCGGGCCACCGAGGAAGCGGTGCGGTTCGCGGTGGGGCAAGGGCTCGCGGTGATGTACGTGACGGAGGACACGACCCGCGCACGGCCGGAGACGCTGAAACAGCTCTACGGCACCGCGATCAGCTGCGGCGCACGGCGGATCTGTCTCGCGGATACGGTTGGGCATGCGACACCGGACGGGGTCAAGGCACTCGTCAGATTCGTGCGGGGAGAAATCGTCGGGAGCCACGACGTGAAGGTCGACTGGCATGGGCACCGGGATCGGGGAATGGGTCTCATCAACTGTCTGGCGGCGATCGAAGCCGGGGTGGACCGGGTGCATGCGACGGCGCTGGGAGTGGGAGAGCGGGTCGGCAACGCCGAGATGGATCTCCTGATTGTGAACCTCAAGCTGCTTGGCGCCCACCGGGCCGATCTCGCGAAGCTTCCCGACTATTGCCGCACCGTCGCCGAGGCGGTGGGGATCCCGATCCCGCTCAACTATCCGGTGATGGGAAGCGACGCCTTCCGAACGGGGACCGGCGTGCACGCCGCCGCAATCATCAAGGCGAAGAAGAAGGGGCATGCCTGGCTCGCCGACCGGGTGTACAGCTCGGTGCCCGCCGAGGAGCTGGGATTGGAGCAGGTGATCGAGATCTCGCCGGTGTCCGGGTTGTCCAACGTGAAGTACTGGCTCCAGAGCCACGGCTACGATCCCGACGACGAAGCGGCGTGCCAGGCGCTGTTCGGCGCGGCCAAGCAGGCCGACCGCACGCTGACCGAGGAGGAGTGCCACCGCCTGCTGCAGCAGGGTGCATGGCGGTAGGGGGATTCCGGGAGATCGAGCGGTCGTATTTCGACCTGCGCTGGCACTTCGACCCCGTCGCTGCGACCCTGGCAGGCCTCACCGCCTACGACGATCGCTTCGGCCGCTACAGCGCGCCGGTGCTCACCCCGCATCTCGCCGCGCTCAAGGCGCTGGCGGCCTCGCTGGAGGAGGGCTCCGCCGACGACCTCGAGGCCGAAATCGACCGCACCGCCCTGCTGAATGAGATCCGCGTCACCATCTGGCAGTTCGAGCACGACCGGCCGCAGGCGAAGAACCCCGAGTTCTGGTTGACCCACCTGTTCAGCGGGCTGCACGGCCTGCTGCGGCGCTCGGACCGAGGCACGGCGACCAACGCGGCGGCCGTCGCCGGCCGGCTGGAAGACGTCCCGGGGTTGCTCGACGACGCGCGCGCCGCGCTGATCGAGCCGGTGCGGCTGTTCGCCGAGACGGCGCTGCAGTTGTGCCCCGGAGGCGTGGTGCTGGTGCGGGAGATCCGTGCCGCATACGCCGATGGGCCGGAGGCGGAGCGGGTGGCCGCCGCTGCCGAAGTCGCCGGCGCCGCGCTGGCCGCGTTCGAGCACGACCTGGACCGGTGGACCGAATCGGGGAGCGAACACTTCGCCCTGGGTGAGGACGGGTTCAACTTCCTGCTGCACTACCAGCACGCCCTGCGCGATACCGCTCCCGAGCTGTGGCGCTACGGCCTGCGGCTTACGGACGAGGTGATCGCCGACCTCGCGCGGATGGCGCAGCGCCTCGCCGGGAGCACCGATTGGCCGGCCCTGGTGGACCGGCTGCGCGGCGATCATCCCTCCGCCCAAGGGCTGGTCGCCGCGTACGCGCAGGAGATGGAGCGCGCCAGGGCGTTTGTGGCGTCCCGCGGGTTGACGGCGATGCCGGCTGTGCCACTCGACGTGATCGAGACGCCCGAGTTCATGCGGCCGCTGATCCCGTTCGCGGCGTACGACAGTCCGGGGCCGTACGCTGCCGATCCGCGCGGTCTGTTCTACGTTACGGTCCCTGATCCCAGACTACCGGCGGCGACCCGCGAGCGGGTGCTCCGCGATCACTCCCGCCACGAGATCGCCGCGACGTCGCTGCACGAAGGCTATCCGGGGCATCACCTGCATCTCGTGTTGGCGCAGGCCAATCCATCGGAAACGCGGAAGAACGTGTACACCCCGCTCACGCTCGAGGGCTGGGCACTGTACTGCGAAGAGCTGATGGCGGACGAGGGGTTCTACGCATCCGAGGAGGAGCGCTTCTTCCAGCGCGTGCACCTGCTGTGGCGCGCGGTGCGCATCGTGCTCGACGTGGGGCTGCATACGCGGGGGATGACCGTCGCCGAGGCGGTCGCTCGGCTCGTCGACGTCGTGCACATGGACCGTGCCAACGCCGAGTCCGAGGTCAGCCGCTACTGCGCCACGCCGGGTTACCAGATCTGCTATGGTGTCGGCCGGCGCGAGCTGCTCCAGCTCCGCGATGACTGCCGCGCCGCGCGCGGCGACGCGTTCACGCTCCGCGGGTTCCACGATGCCGTGCTCTCCTACGGTGGGCTTCCGGTCTCGCTGATCCGCTGGGGCATGGGTCTCGGTGGGTAGGCTCCCCCGGCCCGTCTGGCTGTTCGGTCTCGTTTCGCTGTTCAACGACTTCGCCAGTGAAATGATTTATCCGCTCCTGCCGGCGTTCGTCACCACCGTGCTGGGCGGTGGGGCGCTGTCGCTCGGGGCACTGGACGGGGCGGCGGATTTCGCGGCCGCGTTCGTCAAGTACGGCTCCGGGAAGCTCGCCGACGAGCCACGCCGCCGCGGTGCCCTCGTCATCCTCGGGTACCTCGTGGCGGTGATCGTGCGACCGGTGATCGCCCTCGCCGGCGCCGCGTGGCAGGTCATCGGATTGCGGGTGACGGACCGGGTGGGGAAGGGGATCCGCACGCCGCCGCGCGACGCGCTCATCGCCGACATCACCCCGCCCGCCTTGCACGGCCGGGCGTTCGGTTTGCAGCGCGGGTTGGATCATGCGGGCGCGGTCCTGGGCCCGCTCGCCGCGTACTGGCTGCTGACGTCCCAGTCGCTGGACGTGCGAGGGGTGATCGGGGCGAGCAGTGTCCCGGGGATCGTGGTGCTGGTGCTGGCGGTATGGGCGGTTGCGGATGGCCGGAAACGAGATGTGACGGTCGGTGCCGGTCCCGCCAACGCGCCCCCTCCCGTCCGCGGCCGCGCGCTCCCGCCGGCGCTGTTGGCGATCTGCGCCTTCTATCTCCTGCGCATGCCCGAGACGCTGATCCTGCTTCGCACCCAACAGCTTGGCGTCTCGGTGGCATCGGTGCTGCTGCTGTGGGCGGCGCTGCACGTGGTGCGCTCCTCGTCCAGCTTCGTCGGCGGGGCGCTGTCGGACCGGTTCGGGGCGGCGCGTGTCATGTGGCTCGGCTGGGTGAGCTATGCGGCGATCGCCTACGGGTTCGCGCGGGCCGACGGACCCGCCACCGCGCTGGTCCTGTTGCTGGTGCTCGGCGTCGTCGCCGGGCTCACCGAGAGCCCCGAGCGGGCGATCGTGTCGAAACTCGCCGGGGGGAAGCAGGGCAC
>JBOHSO010000390.1:0-2866 GCA_050921685.1 Gemmatimonadales bacterium | reverse complement strand
CGGGTGTGGGGCCGGCGCGCGCCACCGCCGCGGCGACGCGGGCGTTTCGCTACCGCGACCGGCTGCCGCCGCTGGAGCGCTACCTCACGACCGCCTACTACTACGCCAACGTGGAGTTCGACCGCCCGAAAGTCGTCGCCGCCTACCACTCGGCGTTGGAAGTGGATCCCGATGACCTCACGTCGCTCAACAACCTGGCGCTCACGCTGGTGGAAGCGCGCCGGTGGGCGGAGGCCGAATCGCTGGCGCTGCGCGGGATCGCACTGGGACATATCGCCCCCTTGTTCGTGAACGCGGCCGACGCGCTGGTTGCGCAGGGCAAGACGGCGGCGGCGTGGCGCATCCTCGACGTATTCGAACAGCGCGCGCCCGGGCATCCGATGCTGCTGATGAGTCGCGCCGGCGTGGCCGCGGCCACAGGCCGCTACGACAGCTCCGAGGCGCCGGTGCAGACGATGCTGCGGACGAACCCGAGCTTCACCTGGCAGGCGTACGGCGCAGGCTGGCAATTCGGGCTCGATCAGCTGCGGGGGCGGCTCGCCGCCGCGCAGCGGTCCGGCCGGCGCCTCATGGCACTGAGCGAGGAGCGCGGCCTGCCGGGCAGTTACCTCGCCGCGGTCACCAGCCTGGCGCTGCTCGAGGTGCGGTCGCGCAACCGCCCCCAGGCGGCGCTCGAGATGCTTGACGCCGGCCTGTCGCGCTTCCCGCTGGCCCGCTTACCGGCCGCCGACCGCCCGTACGCGCACCTCATCGAGGCGTACGCCGAGGCAGGGAGGGTGGACCGCGCCCAGGCGTTGCTGCGGGAATACGAAGCGGCGGAGCCCGAAACGGTGCGGCGCGGCAATCCCGCGCGCCACGGCGCCACCGCCGCCGTCGCGCTCGCCCAGGGCCGGGTCGCGGATGCCATCGCCGCCTACCGCGCGTGGTACGAGGGAGCCGGCTGCAATCTGTGCGGGCTGCACGAGCTGGGCCGGGCGTTCGAGCGGGCCGGGGAGCCGGATTCGGCGATCACGGCCTACGAGCGGGCCGTGGCGGCGCGGCGACTGCTCGGAGTGTTCGATGAATCGTCGCTGCTCCCCCACACCTACCGCCGCCTGGGCGCGCTGTACGAGCAGCGAGGCGACCGCGTCAGGGCCAGGGAGTACTACGAGCGATTCGTGGATCTCTTCGTGGGCGCGGACGCGGAGCTGCAACCGATGGTGCGCGAGGCGAAGGCGAAGGTCGCGAGGCTCGGCCCGGATCGCTAGGACCGCAGCACCGTTCCCGCGACGAGCGCCACCAATCCCAGTCCTCCCCCGATCGACGCCGTCACCACGAGTCTCCTGCGCAACCCGGCGAAGCTTTCGGGCAGCTCGCCGCGCACATCGAGCTCGAGGCGGCCCAGCCGCGCCGCGGTGGGCATGCCGACGCCCAGCGACACCAGGGCGCCCACCAGGCCGGCCAGCATCATGATCACGAGCCAGCCGGGGACGACGCCCTGGCGCATGAAGGACATCGAGAGCGCCACCCCCGACACCAGCACCGCCACCGCGCCCGGACCCACCAGGATGCGCTGCACCGCGCTGGTCAGGCGGTAGGCGGCGAGCCTGGCGTCGGGGGCGAAGCGCTTCGCCGCCACGCCCGCTACCATGGTGGCGATGCCGGCGCCGAGCCAGAGGGTGAAGCCGAGGACGTGGATCAGGAGCCAGAATGAGCGCATGTCAAACGACCTCCGGTATCGGTTGCCGCCCCGCATAACCCGTCTCGACGTCGTGCCAATACGCGATCCGCTCTTCCCCATTCTTCCAGCACCAGAACACGTCCCGCCCGTCGATCTTGCCGTAGAAATCGACCAGCCCTTCCTCGAATCCCTTGAACACGCAGCCCACCGCCTCGAGCTCGCGCAGATAGCGATTGATGTCCCAGGCGACGTCGTCGATCTGGCGCCGCAGCGCCTGCTGCTCGATCGATTCGCCCCACTCACGTCTAGCCTGGGCGGCGGCGAGCTCGTACTTGTACACGAGGTCGCGCCAGCGGGGATACAATGCCGTGAGGTCGGCGACGATACGGCGCACCAGGGGGAGAGTGCGGTTGGCTTCGGTAACGGTGAAGTATTTCGGCGCCATTACGCACCCCTACGCGATCACAATGCCGGCAACTTCTTCCGGATGCGGAATGAATCCCACCACCGCTCGGTTTCCATCCACCACCACGATGGTCGACCGCACGTGATGATCCGCGGCGTCGAGCTGGCGGGCCAGGCGGTAGCCGTCCAGCTCGGTCGCGGGCGAGACCACGGCCGTGTCGGTGCGCATGTGGTCCTGCGCCGAGCACTCTTTGGGGTCGTGACCCATCGCGACGCACCGGACCACGATGTCGCGATCCGAGACGGTGCCCAGGTAGCGGCGATCCTTCGGGTTGTCGATCACGGGGACGACCGAGATGTTCCGCAACCGCATCAGCGCGGCGACCTCGGCGGAAGTGGCGCCGGCGGCGGCGACTATCGGATCGGCGATCATGACGGCCGAGGCTAGCAAGGCAGCTCCTTAGGGACTAGGGCTTAGGGCCTAGGGCTTCTCTCGTGGCCCGATACCCCATCTGCAGGTACCGGTCGGCCGATTCGAGCGCGAAGGTCGCCTCCCGCTCCTGCACCGGGCGCACCACGAGGAGGCGCGGCGCCTCCCTGGTCCAGCCGGCGATCGCAGCTTGCGTCTGCGCCGCCATCATGATGCGGATCGCTTCGCCGTGCGCGCGCACCAGTGGCGGCACGAATCCGTCGGTGGTCCGCGGCGCGCGCTCCTCGTCGAACCCCGGGCCGACGTCCACGGCCACCACCAGGTCGCAGGGGATGTCAGCCGCGATCCCGAGCGGCAGCACCGCCCGGAGG
>JBOHSO010000389.1:0-4380 GCA_050921685.1 Gemmatimonadales bacterium | reverse complement strand
GCGCAGACGCTCGAGCACCACGAACACCGCCGGCACCAGGTACAGCGTCACCAGCGTGGACAGCACCATGCCGCCGATGATGGCATAGCCGAGTGGCCGGCGGCTCCCGGCCCCGGCGCCCAGGCCCAGCGCGATCGGCAACGCACCGAAAATCGTCGCGACCGACGTCATGAGAATGGGCCGGAGCCGGATGCGCCCCGCCTCGATCATCGCGGCCAAGGGGTCTCGGCCGCGCCCGCGCAGGTCGTTGGCGTAGGTGACGAGCAGGATCGAGTTCTTCGTTACCAGTCCGATCAGCAGAATCATGCCGACCTGGCTGTACACGTTGAGCGTCGAGCCCGCTACCCACAGGGCGCCCAACGCGCCGGTCACCGCCAACGGGACGGCCAGCATCACCGTGAACGGATGCAGCAGCGACTCGTACTGGGCCGCCAGCACCATGAACACGAAGATCAGCGCGAGCCCGAATGCGAAGTACAGCGCGTTGCCGCTCTCCTGGAGCTCCCGGGATTCACCGGCGAGGTCAACCGTACTTCCCGCCGGGAGCACCGCCGCGGCCGCCGCGTTGAGCGAGTCGAGCGCCTGGCCGAGCGTGAACCCCGGCGCCAGGCTGCCCGAGAGCGTGAACGACCGCACCCGGTTGTGGTGGTTGAGCTGCCGCGGCCCGACGCGCTCTTCCGCCCGGGTCACCGCATCGAGCGGCACCAGGTGGGCGTCCCGGCCCCGTACGTGGAGGCCGCTGATGTCGGACGGGGTCGCGCGCTCGGCGGGATCGAGCCGCAGCATCACGTCGTACAGCTTGTTGTCCGAGGTGAACCGCGAGACGTCGCGCCCGCCGAGCAGCGTCTGCAGCGTCAACGCGACCTCGCGGGCCGGGACGCCCAGGTCCTCGGCTCGGTCGCGATCCAGCGTCACCACCAGCTCCGGCTTGGTCACGCGCAGGTCCGTGTCCACGTTGAGCAGCCCCGGGATCGTGGCGGCACGCGCGACCAGTGCGTCCATGCCGTCCACCAACGCGTTGAAATCCCGGTGCTTCACCACGAACTGCACCGGCGGGTTGAAGCCGCCGAAGGCCGGCGGATTAGTGGCGAATGCGAACACCCCAGGCACGCCGAAGAAGAACTGCGGCTGCACCTCGCTGATGATGTCCTGCGCCGAGCGATCGCGCTGGTCCCAATCCTCCAGGATCGGGCCCACGATACCGGAGCTGGGCGGGCCGCCGAACCCGACGACCGCGAACGATGATCGGACATCCGCGGTGCGATGGATGATCTCCTCGAGCTGGCGCACGTAGCCGTCCGTGTATTCCACCGTGGCGCCTTCGGGCGCCACGACGAAGGTGAAGAAGAAGCCGCGGTCGTCGGGCGGCACGAACTCCCGCTCCAGGGCGGCAAACAGTCCCACCGCCGCGGCCGTCAGCCCGATGCCGCCACCGATCACGAGGAACGGGCGCTGCACCGCGCGCGCCAGGGTGCGCCCGTACCCCGCTGTGATGCGGTCGAGTACGGAGCCCACGACGCGATGGAAGCGCGATTCGCGGTGGGTGACCCGCAAGATCTTGGCCGACAGCATGGGCGTCAGCGTGAGCGCCACAATGCCGGAGACCAGCACCGCGCCTCCCACCGCCACGCCGAACTCAGTGAACAGCCGGCCCGTGGCGCCGGTCAGGAAGAGGAGCGGGGAAAACACCGCGAGCAACGCGATGGTCGTGGCGATCACGGCCGTGGTGATCTCCCGTGTGCCATCGATCGCCGCTGCCTGCGGGTCCTTGCCCAGCTCTTCCTGGTGTCGGTAGGCGTTCTCCATCACGATGATCGCGTCGTCCACCACGATGCCGATCGCCAGGATGAGCCCGAGCAGCGTGAGCGAGTTCACCGAGAAGCCGAGGGCCGCCAGCACCGCGAAGGTCGCGACGATGGACACCGGGATCGCCAGCGCCGGAATGACCGTGGCCCGCAGCGTGCGCAGGAACAGGAAAATGATGACGATCACCAGCACAGCCGCGATCACCAGCGTCTCCCGCGCTTCCTGGATCGAGCGCTGGACGAACGTCGACCCGTCGTACGCCATCGACAGCTCGACTCCCGCCGGCAGGGCGCGCTGCACCGCGGGCAGCTCGGCGTGGACCGCCTCGGCGACTTCGACGACGTTCGCCTTCGACTGGCGAACGACCCCAACGAACACCCCGGGCTGCCGCGAATAGCGCACCACCGAGCGCTCGTCCTCGGGTCCGGGCTCGACCCGCGCGACGTCGCCGAGCTTGACGAGCTGCGCCCCGGCATTCGGTACCGTCAGCTCCGCGAACTCGGCGGCCGTCCGCATCTCGCCCAGGTAGCGCACCGAGAACTCGCGGCGGTCCGACTCGATTCGCCCCGCCGGGATCTCCACGCTGCGGGTCTGGATCGCCCGCTCGACGTCCTGGACCGTCAGGCCGCGCGCCGCCAACTCACGGGGCGAGAGCCACACGCGCATCGCAAAGCGCCGCTCCCCGTAGATCGGTGTGCCCGAGACCCCGGGAATGGTCTGCAGCCGCGGCTTGAGCTGACGGTCGGCGATATCCGACAGCTCCATCAACCCGTAGCTCTTGGACGTCAGGGCCAGGAACATGATCGGGAAGGCGTCGGCGTCTTCCTTCGCGACCACCGGCTCCTCGACGTCCTCCGGCAGCAGCCCGCGCACGCGCGAGACCTTGTCGCGCACGTCCTGCGCGGCGTCCTCGATCTGTCGGTCGAGCGTGAACTCCAGGGTGATCAGGCTCATCTGCTCTTGGCTCGCGCTGGTCATGGTGCGCAGCCCCTCGACGCTGGAGAGCTCCTCCTCCAGCACGTCCGTCACGGAGGACTCGACGACTTGCGGGCTCGCCCCCGGCAGCAGCACCGTCACGGAAACGATGGGCGGATCCGCGTCGGGGAACTCGCGCACCGGCAGCCGGGTGTAGCCGATGGCGCCCACCAAGACCAGCCCCAGGCTGATCACGCTGGACAGCACGGGTCGGCGAATAAATCTCTCGGCGAAATGCATGAGGGTCTCCTTAGCTCGTCAGCGTCAAGCGTGGCACGGTCGTATCCAACTGCCTCTGGTATTCGTCGAACGGGAACGGGCCAAATAGACAATGACGGGTCGCAGGGGTGCGGCCGCGAGCTCGGGCACGGCCGCGATGAACACCGTCGGCTTCAGCTTTGGAGCGTCGGGCCTTCCGGTTGCTTCCGGTTGCGTCGTCAGCATGGGCGCGTTGGCGGTCATGGGGACCCGAAGATACACCGAAGCCAATGCGCGTCGCAAGTCCACGGCGTCACCACTGCAAACTGAACCATGTCAATGTGTTGTCACCCACGAGCGATGCTATTGCTCCCATAAAGAATATGGACTCCCAGCGGGATGTCACTAGTACCGACCAGTAGGTATGTATTATATTGCGGGTGTGGTGTCAAGGGTCGGTTGGCCACCCCGGCCCGCAGCCGCTACATACCGTTTGGTGTGGATGATTCGTCCTTCTCCAGGAGAGGCATGGCGAAGAGGCCGGCGAAGCGCCGCAGGCGGGAGCCCGACGTCACACGCGAAAAGCTGCTCCATGCGGCGTTCGAGGAGATCTATCGGCGAGGGTTCCAGGCCGCGAGTCTGGAGACGATCCTGGCCAAGGCGGGCGTGACGAAGGGCGCGTTATACCACCACTTCCCGAGCAAGGCGGCGCTCGGCTACGCGGTCGTGGACGAGGTCGTGAAGGCCCCCTTGCTGGAGGCGTGGGTGGGCCGGCTTGAAGGATGCACCGGAGATTCCCTCACCGCCCTGCAACAGGTCCTACGGCAACGAGCCGGGGACTTCGTAGCCGGGGGGATCGAGCTCGGCTGCCCGCTCAACAACCTGGCCCAGGAAATGTCCCCCCTCGACGAACGGTTCCGACGGCGGGTGTCCGTCCTGCTCGATACCTGGACGGAGGCGTTCGCCACTGTCCTGAGGCGCGGGCAGGCGGAGGGCACCGTGCGGCGCGATGCGGATGCGCGGCAGGTCGCTGCGTTTGTCGTGGCTGCGATCGAGGGCTCGTTCGGCCTGGCCAAGAACGCCAAGAGCCTGGCCGTGCTGCATTCGAATTTGGAGATACTGGCTCGGTTTCTGGAGAGCCTCCGCCCGGCGCCGGAGGGGCAGCCTTCGTAGCGCAGCCATGACCGACGGCTCCGCGGATCGCGTACACGGCGTACGGCAGTTTCGCCAACCTCGCCTGGGGATTCGGAGATGATCGACGGCTTCCTGTTCGCGTTGACGCTTGTCTCGGCCCTCGGCTGTGGGCTGGTCGCCGGGGTCTTCTTCGCCTTTTCGACCTTCGTGATGAAGGCCCTTGCCCGCCTCCCCGCGGGGCAGGGGATCGCCGCCATGCAATCCATC
>JBOHSO010000388.1:0-4985 GCA_050921685.1 Gemmatimonadales bacterium | reverse complement strand
CGGCTGAGCGCCGGGCACTCGGGCGGGTCATGCGGGCGTGGCGCGCGCAGGGCCGCGCGGCGGCGGCGGTGGTGGCGGACCGGGACCCGGTGGCGTTGCTGTAGCGCAGGCCGTTGCGAGACGCCTTTTCGTCCGCGTACCTTTTGCGGCTGTTCACTCGTTCATCGACCGGGAGCGCGCGCCCGTGAAGCGTCCGCCGTTCCGATATCAGCTGCCGCGGTTCGATCAGCCGCCGCTGGCGCAGGCGCCCGAGGCGCGGTTCGCGCCGGCGCCGGCCGACGGCGTGCTCCCGGACGGGTTCTTCTCGACCACCAACCTGCCGACGTACGTCAAGGCGGGTGGCGCCTGGCGCCGCCCGCGGCTGCCGCGCATGGACTGCGTCATCGTGCAGGGGGCGAACGGCGACCTCGTCGCCACCGAGCCGCGCAAAGTGACCCGCGGCACGACGGTCGCGCTGGGGGCCTCGGAAGACGGCAGCGAAGGCATCTTCGTGCACGCCGAAGGCTTCCTGGGCGGCGCCCACAGCGCCAACGAGTTCCGCTTCATGCAAACCGCGGTCTCGCGCGAGAAGCCGGTGGACTACGTGGTGCTCGCCGATCTGCTGGGCGAGGAGCGGACGCGGGGCGGGACGATCGTCTGGGTGGTGGGCCCCGCCCTGGTGCACGCCCGCGCCCGCGAGGACCTGATCTGGTTCATCGAGCACGGCTACGTGGGCGCGCTGCTCGGCGGCAACGCGGTCGCGGTGCACGACCTCGAGGCCGCCATCTTCGGCACCACGCTCGGCATGTCGAGCTCGGGCGAGGGCGTGACGGGCGGTCACGCGCTGCACATGCGCGCGATCAACGCGATCCACCGCGCCGGGTCGATTGCCGCCGCGGTGGAGCAGGGGATCGTCCAGGGCGGGATCATGCACGCGCTGGTGCGCGGCGGCGTGCCGTACGTGCTGGCGGGGTCGATCCGCGACGACGGGCCGCTCCCCGGGGTCCTGAGCGACACGCTCGCCGCGCAGGACGCGATGCGCGCCGTCACCGCCCAGGCCACCTTCGCGCTGTTCGTGGCCACGGCGCTGCACGCCATCGCCGTCGGCAACATGCTCCCCGCGTTCGTGGATGCGCCGGATCCCGAGCACGTGCGTCCGCTCACCACCATTTGCGTCGACCAGACGGAGTTCGTGGTCAACAAGCTGCGGGACCGCGGCACGCACCAGGCGTTCGGCGTGGTCACCAACGCCCAGGATTTCATGCACGTCCTCCGGTTCTACGTGGAGCGATGGGAACAGGCCCAGATCCCGTCCCCGGCGCCTCGGGCCCCGTCCCGCTAGGCGCCGGGGCGCGCCCCGGGCAGGGCCCCGGATGGGAGAAGCTGGCGTCCGCCGTGTCGGCGGCGGTGCCGCCGGCCGAGATCGAGACCGTCTATCTGTTCCGGCCGATCAAGCGCGCCGGGCGCGAGTGGGGCACCGCGGTCGTGACGCGGCGCCACGCCGAGGGTCGGCTGCGCGTGTACACCGCGCGCTACATGCTCGTGGTGCGCGGCAAGGAAAAAGGCCAATCGCGGGTGGAGGTGGAGGAAGTGGCGCTGTCGCCGGCGGAAGTGGTTGCGCAGGTCATGCAACGCACAGCGGAGCGCACCGGCGAGGCGGAGCCGCCGGAGGCGTACGGGCCGGCGGTTTGGTATGAAGGTTGACGGCGCCCACGCCCTCGCCGGGTTCCGGCGCTACCTGAGCGACCGCAACTTGCCGGCGACGCACCAGCGCCTGGCGGTGGCGACGGTGGTGCTGGATGCGGCCGACCACCTGTCGGCCGAGGACGTGGCGCGGCGCGTGGCCAAGCGCGGCGTGGCGGTAGGGCTCGCCACGGTGTACCGCACGCTCGATCTGCTGGTGGCGAGCGGGCTGGTGCAGGAGCGCGATTTCGGCGAGGGCTTCCGGCGCTACGAGCCGGCCGCCCCCGGACAGGCGCACGAGCACTGCATCTGCTCCGGGTGCGGCAAAGTGATGGAATTCTCCAACGACCGGCTGGAGCGGATGATCGCATTATTGGCGGAGGAAGTGGAGTTTCGCCCTCACCACCACCACCTGGAGGTGTTCGGCCTGTGTCGGGACTGCCAGCAGTCAAACCCTCTCGCGCGCACGAGGTACACGGGGTGATCGATCCCAATCAGTTCATGCCGACGAAGGCGTTTCTCACCAAGGGGGTGGGTCGCCACAAGGAGAAGCTCACCAGCTTCGAGATGGCGCTGCGCGACGCCCACCTCGCGAGCTTCAACCTGGTCCGCGTCAGTTCGATCTTTCCGCCGCACTGCGAGCTGGTGGACCGGGAGGAGGGGCTGCACAAGCTGCGCCCGGGCCAGATCCTGTTCACGGTGCTCGCAGAGTCCGCGACCAACGAGCCGAGCCGGCTCGTCGCGGCGTCGATCGGCCTCGCCGTGCCGTCCGACCCGTCGCACCACGGCTACATCTCCGAGCACCATACCTTCGGCCAGAACGAGACCGTCTCGGGCGAGTACGCCGAGGACCTCGCCGCCTCGATGCTCGCTACCGTCCTGGGGGTGCCCTTCGACTCGGACCAGGCGTGGGACCAGCGCCGCGAGCAGTGGATGCTCTCCGGCGACATCGTGCGCACCCTGAACGTCACCTCCACGGCGGAGTGCGGCGACGACGGCCGCTGGACCACCGTGGTGGCGGCGGTCGCGTTCTGTGGGTAAGCCGTCGCGGCTCGGGTCGGCGTAGCGTGGTGCAGGCATCCGCCGACGCCGGCGGCGTCTCGTACGCGGTGGCGTTCGTGGCCGGGTTGCTGAGCTTCCTGTCCCCGTGCGTGCTGCCGCTGGTCCCGAGCTACGTCGGGTTTCTCACCGGCCTCTCGGCCGAGGAGATCCAGGCCCGCCGCGGCACGGCGCTGCTGCACGCGTTGTGGTTCGTGGGCGGGTTCAGCTTCATCTTCGTCGCCCTGGGGGCCACCGCGTCGGCGCTGGGGGCGCTGCTGGTCGTCTCCCAGGTGTGGATCGCCCGAATCGGCGGCGTGCTCGTCGTCCTGTTCGGGCTGTACCTGCTCGGCATCCTGCGGCCGGCGTTCCTGATGCGCGAGCGGCGCGTGCACCTGGCCCGGAAGCCGCTCGGGTATGTCGGCTCGTCGGTCGCAGGCGTCGCGTTCGGCGCGGCGTGGACGCCGTGCATCGGCCCGATCCTGGGCGCCATCCTGACGCTCGCCGCGACGCGTGACAGCGTGTCGTCGGGCATGGCGTTACTGGGCGTCTACGCCCTCGGGCTCGCCGTACCGTTCCTGCTCACCGCGCTCGCGCTGGACCGGTTTCTGGTCTGGTTCCAGCGGTTCCGGCCGTACCTAGTGTGGGTCGAGCGGGTGTCGGGGGTCCTGTTGGTCGTGCTCGGCTTGCTGCTCGTCAGCGACAAGTTCACGTTGCTCGCGGGGTACCTGCAGGGGCTCACGCCGGAGTTCCTGCGTAGTCGGCTCTAGGCCGTTCGCCGTCCCGGAGGTGGAACCATGCTCGACCAATTCAAGAAGTTCCTGGTGGAAACCAACGCGATCGCGCTCGCGATCGCGGTCGTGATCGGCGCCGCCGTGTCCAAGCTCGTGTCGGCGTTGGTCGCCGGTATCATCATGCCGCTGGTCTCCGTGATCCTGCCCGGCGGCGCCTGGCGTGAGTTCAGCCTTTCGCTCGGGCAGGGTCGCGACCCCCTGAAAATCGGCGAAGTGCTGGGGGCCGGGGTGGACTTCGTGATCATCGCGTTCGTCGTCTACGCGATCGTCACGCGGTTCGTCAAGCTGCCGGCCAAGTAAAGCGGAGGTCCCGGTCCATGTCTCCGAAAGTCGTCGAGGCGGCGCAGGCCGCGTTCGCGTCCCAAGGGCCCGCGGTCACCCTCGGGGCAGTGGTGCACGAGGGAACGTGCTTCCCCGGCCCCGTCGTCACCGTGCCGCTCGGCATGCTGAATCGCCACGGCCTGATCGCCGGCGCCACCGGCACGGGAAAGACCAAGACGCTGCAGCTCATGGCCGAGCAGTTGTCGGCCGCGGGGGTGCCCGTCTTTCTCGCCGACGTCAAAGGCGACGTGTCCGGGATCGCGGTGCCCGGCGAGCCCAACGACAGGATCACCCAACGCGCCACCGATACCGGCTTCGCGTGGCAGCCCACCGGCTTCCCGGTGGAATTCCTGAGCCTGAGCGGTAAGCGCGGCGCCCAGCTGCGCGCCACGGTATCGTCCTTCGGCCCGCTACTGCTCGCCAAAGTCCTGGGCCTGAACGACACCCAGGCGAGCGTGCTGAGTCTCGTCTTCAAGTACTGCGACGACAAGGGCCTGCTGCTGCTGGACTTCGCCGACCTGCGCGCGGTGCTGCAACACTTGACGGGGGCCGGCAAAGGCGAGCTCACGGACTACGGCGGGATGTCGACGGCGACCGTCGGCGTGCTGCTGCGCGAGATGGTGGAGCTGGAGCAGCAGGGCGCGGAGGAGTTCTTCGGCGAGCCCGAGTTCGACCTGGACGACCTGATGCAGATCGACCGCGACGGGCGCGGGCTGGTGAGCGTGCTCGAGCTCACCGACGTCCAGGATCGCCCCGCGCTGTTCTCGACGTTCATGATGTGGATGCTCGCCCGGCTGTACCACGACCTGCCGGAGGTCGGGGACCCCGACAAGCCCAAGCTGGTCTTCTTCTTCGACGAAGCGCACCTGTTGTTCGAGGACGCGAGCAAGGCGTTCCTGGACCAGGTGCAGCAGGTGGTGCGGCTGATTCGCTCCAAGGGCGTCGGCGTGTTCTTCGTGACCCAGAACCCCAAGGACATCCCATCGGATATCCTCGGTCAGCTGGGCCACAAGGTGCAACATGCCCTGCGTGCGTTCACCCCGGAGGACGACGCGGCGCTGAAGGCGGCGGCGCGGACCTTTCCGAAAACCGAGTACTACGACGTGCAGCAGACACTCACCAGCCTCGGGATCGGCGAGGCATTCGTGACGGCCCTCACCCCGCGCGGGG
>JBOHSO010000387.1:0-6440 GCA_050921685.1 Gemmatimonadales bacterium | reverse complement strand
GGACACCACGGGGGGAGGCGACGAGGTGGTGAGCGAGCTCCCCGTTCCCTACGTCGACGCGGCACGCCCGGACAGCGCGCGCCTCGTGCCGGCGCGGCTGGTCGTGGCGGCGCGGCCGACGGCGCTGCGCGAGCTGGTCCGCAGCGTGGACCTGTGGTTTGCCGCGGCGGTACTCGTGACGCTGCTCGTGTCGCTACTCCTGGCGGGCTGGCTCGCTTCGCGCGTCAGCCGTCCGTTGGCCGAGCTGGCGGAGAAGACCGGCGCCATCGACATGGACCGATTGGACATCGCATTCGCGAGCGACCGCTCGGACGAGATCGGCTCGCTCGAGCGGCTGCTGGGCGAGATGACGGAACGGCTGCGCGACGGCGCCGGGCGGCTGCGCGAGGCGGAGCGCCGGGCGTCCATGGGTGAGCTCGCCCGGCAGGTGAACCACGACATCAAGAACGGCCTGGCGCCGCTGCGCAACGTGCTGCGCCACCTCGCCCAGGTGGCTCGCGACCGCCCCACCGAGCTGCCCAAGGCGTTCGCCGAGCGGCGGCAGACGCTCGTTTCGAGCCTCGAGTACCTCGAGAATCTGGCCGCCAATTACGCCCGCCTGTATCCACGGACCCAGGTCGAGCGCTGCGACGTGAACGCGGTGACGCGCGAAACCGTCGAGCACGTCCCGGCGGGAACGGCCGACCTCACGCTTCAACTGGCCGAGCACGTGCCCGCCGTCCGCATGGATCCGCTCGGGCTGCGCCGCATCCTCGAGAACCTCCTGAACAACGCCGTGGAAAGCCTCGGAACTGAGCCAGGGGTCGTTACGGTCTCCACCTCGCGCGTCGTCGCGGCCGGGCAGCCGGCCCTGGTCCGGATGGTGGTCGAGGACACGGGGAAGGGAATGTCCGAGTCGGAGTTGGAGCATGCCTTCCAGGATTTCTATTCGACCAAGCCCGGCGGCACGGGGCTGGGGCTATCGATCGTGCGACGCCTCGTGACCGACGTCGGCGGGCGCCTGCGGGTGGAGACCTCTCCCGGGGCGGGGTCCCGGTTCGTCGTGGACCTGCCCGAAGCAGACCAGGCGGGAAGTGGAGGGGGTGGGGAGGAAGCCGGGTGAGCCTGGTACTGATCGTGGACGACGCACGGCCGCTGGCAGAGCAATACGGCTACGACCTCAAGCGGCTGGGCGGTCACGAGACGCTGATATCGAACGAGGGGCGCGAGGCGCTCGACACCGTCGCCCGCGAGCCGGTGGACTGCGTGCTGCTCGACCTCGAGATGCCCGGGATGGACGGGTTCGAAGTGCTGCGGCAGTTGGCGCGCCGCGGACTCAGTGTCCCGGTGATCGTCTACACGGGCACCGGGGACTACGACCGCTGCGCCCAGGCGATCCGGCTCGGGGCGGTGAGCTTCATCGACAAGGCCGAGCCGATGGAGCGCGTCGTGCAGGAGATAGCGGGGGTGCTCGAGCGCGGGCGTCTTGTGCGTGAAGTCGCGGCACTGCAGCGGGAGCTCGGCGGCGACGCGCTGATCGGCTCGAGTCCCGCGATGCAGAAGCTGCGCGACGCGATCGCTCGCGTGGCCCCGATTCCCTCACCGGTCCTGCTCGTGGGGGAGAGCGGCTCGGGGAAGGAGGTCGTGGCGCGTGAGCTGCACCGCCAGAGCGGCGTGCCGGGGCCGTTCGTGGCGATCAACTGCGCGGCGTTGCCGCACGACCTGATCGAAAGCGAGCTGTTCGGGCACGAGCGTGGCGCCTTCACCGGCGCCGTCGCGCTGCGCAAAGGGGCGTTCGAGGCCACGGCGGCGGGGACGCTGCTGCTGGACGAAATCGGCGAGCTGCCTCTCCCGGCCCAGGCGAAGCTGCTGCGTGTTCTGGAACAGCGCCAGGTGACGCGCGTCGGCGGCACCCGGACGATCGCGGTGGACGCGCGGGTGGTCGCGGCCACCAATCGCGACCTCGAGGCCGGAGTGAAGGCGGGGAGTTTCCGCGAGGACCTGTTGTACCGCCTCAACGTGCACGTCCTGCCGGTGCCGCCGCTGCGCGAGCGGCTGTCGGACGTCCCCGAGCTGGTGGCGCACCTCGTCGCCGTGACGTGCGGCCGCTTCCGGATGCGGCCGCGAGCGCTTACCGGCGAGGCGGTCGAGTGCCTGATGGCCCACGATTGGGGCCGCAACAACGTGCGCGAGCTCCGTAACGTGGTCGAGCGAATGCTCATTGCCTCCGATGACGATCCAATCGGTGTCGCCGACGTCCCACCGGAAATCCGCGATGAGGGCGCCGCCCGCCGCGTAAGCGCGGGTGCCGAGCCGAGGACGTTCCACGAGCTCAAAGCCGAGGCGGAGCGACAGATCGTCGTCGCCGCGCTGGAGCGCCACGCCTGGCACATCACCCGCACGGCAGAGGCGCTCGGCCTCGCCGACCACGCGAGCTTGCTGAAGGTCATGCGGCGGCACGGGATCAGCCGAGAGTAGCGTGTCCGGGCGGACACTTCACCCCCCTCTCTGTCGTGTCCGCCTGGACACGATCGCTCCTCGCCGGATCTCGGAAGTGCTTGGTCGGACAATCGATAGGTAGGCCGCGCTAACTGGTCCCCCGCCTGCCTTGGGGATGGGTGCGACACACCCTGACCCGGCGCCTCAGGCGCCAGAACCCCGAGGAGGATGTATGCGGATCCCGTTCAGCTTCACTCCGGCTTGGCTCGTCGGCGGCCTGTTGGTCGCGGCGGGCTGCGGCGACAAATCGCCAAGACAGGCGGTCGCGAAAGAGCCTGAGCCCCCGACCCCCGCCATGACCGTCGTGGCGGAGTCGACGACCGTTCCCAGCGACCCGACGTCGGCGGTCAGCGTGCCGCCGTCGTTCGAGCGAGCCGACTCGGCGTTCCGCACCCGGCGCTACGGCGACGCGGTAGCAGGGTTCACCGCGTACACCGTGAGCCGTCCCGCGAACCCGTGGGGCTTCTACATGCTCGGTCTATCGGCGTGGAAGGCCGGTGATTTGGTGACGGCCGAGGAGGCGTTGCGGCAGGCGCTGTCGCTCGATTCGACCCATGTGAAGAGCTACCTCAACCTGAGTCGCGTGCTGCTCGAGGCCGGGCAGCCGGATTCGGCCATGAGCCCCCTCAGCGCCGTGCTACGGATCGACGAAACCCTGGGCGAAGCCTACCGGCTGATCGGCCGGGTGCACGACGCCAAGGGTGAGCTCGACGAAGCGGTCACCGCTTATCACGAGGCGTTGACGCTCGATTCGACCGATGTGTGGTCGATGAACAACTTGGGCCTCGTGCTGATTCATCAGGGCGCGTTCGACGAGGCGCTCGGGCCGCTGGCCCGCGCCACGGAGCTCTCGCCCGAGGTCGCGACGTTTCAGAACAACCTGGGTATCGCACTCGAGCGGACCGGCCACTTCACGGCTGCCGCCCTTGCCTATCGCGCGGCCCTGACCGCCGACAGCGGGTTCACGAAAGCGTCGGTCAATCTGGAGCGCGTCTCGACGCTCAAAGAGGATCCGAACATCCCGCCGGTCGACCTCAAGGCGCTGTCCCAGCAGTTCGGCCAGGAGATCGGGACCTGGCAGGAGGAAGACGGTTGCTGAATGGCAGAAGCCTGTAGAGCGTAGATACGTGGGCGGCTCCGGATGACGGGGCCGCCCGCGCTGTATATTCGCTGCCCATGCATCGCCTCGAAGGTCTCGCCAAGCTCACCGGCCGCGAGCGCTACGTCGACGATCTCCCGCTCTCGGACTTTCTCTGGGGCGCGACGGTGCGCAGCCCGGTACCGCGGGGACGCATCACCGCCATCCGGTTCGGCAAGGACGTGGACTGGTCGCAGTTCACCATCGTCGATCATCGCGATCTGCCCGGCCCGAACGTCATCGCGCTGATCGAGCACGACCAGCCGGTGCTTGCCCAGGGCACGGTGCGCCACGTCCACGAGCCGGTGCTGCTGCTCGCCCACGCCGACCGCGGCGGGCTGCGCCGGGCGGCGGCGGCGGTGACGATCGAGGTCGCCCCCGAGCCTGCGGCGCTCGATTTCCGCGTCGCGCCGCGTCCCGAGCAGGTCCAGTACGGCGCTGACAACGTGCTGAAGCACCTCTCCATCACCAAGGGCGACGTGGAGCGCGCACTCGCCGCCGCGCCGATCGTGGTGGAGGGGACCTACGAGACCGGCGCCCAGGAGCACGTGTACCTCGAGCCGCAGGGGATGATCGCCCAGCTCGAGGGCGACGTGCTGGTGCTGCGCGGCTCGATGCAATGCCCCTACTACGTGCTCAAGGCCCTGATGCACGCCCTGGCCAGGGACGAGCGGCACGTGCGTGTGATCCAGACCCCTACGGGAGGCGGGTTCGGCGGCAAGGAGGAGTATCCCTCAACCATCGCGCTGCACGCGGCGTTGCTCGCCCTGAAAAGCGGCAGGGCGGTGAAGCTGGTCTACGACCGGGGCGAGGACATGGCCGCGACCACCAAGCGCCATCCCGCGCTGGTGCGCCACCGCAGCGGCGTCACCGAGGACGGGCACCTCCTGGCGCAGGACATCGCGGTGATCATGGACGGCGGGGCGTACGTGACGCTCTCGCCGGTCGTGCTGTCGCGCGGCATCATCCACGCCGCCGGGCCGTACCACTGCGACCACGTGCGCATCGACGGGCGGGCGATGTTCACCAATGCCGTGCCGTTCGGTGCGTTCCGCGGCTTCGGCGCGCCGCAGACCCACTTCGCCAACGAGCGCCACATGGACCGGATCGCGGTGCGCCTGGGCCTCAACCCGGCCGAGCTGCGGCGTCGCAATCTGCTGCGCGACGGGCAGTCGACCGCCACCGGCCAGGTGATCAGCGACGGGACCGACCGCGTGGCCGTGCTCGACCGAGCCCTGTCCCTCGCCGGGTACGACGCGAAGCGCGTG
Source organism: Gemmatimonadales bacterium (assembly GCA_050921685.1). GTDB lineage: Bacteria > Gemmatimonadota > Gemmatimonadetes > Gemmatimonadales > GWC2-71-9 > DASTHG01. The sequence goes on along the minus strand of JBOHSO010000387.1, from coordinate 1,556 downwards.
GAGCATGCCCGGTTCAACCGAACGCGCTCGTTCACGCGGCGCGGCATCGGTCTCGCCACCTTCCACCACGGCGCGGGGTTCACGGGGAGCGGCGAGGTGATGCTCGCCTCCCGGCTCCACGTCGCCGGGCTGCCGGACGGCCGTGTGGAAGTGCGCAGTGCCAACATCGAGATGGGGCAGGGGACGCTGACGGTGTTCACCCAGCTCGCGGCGGCTCGCCTCGGCCTCGATCCGGTGGACATCGTGATCGCGGAGGCCGACACGGCGCTCGTGCCGAACAGCGGTCCCACGGTGGCGTCGCGGACCTCCATGGTCGTCGGCCATCTCGTCGAGCTGGCCTGCGACGACCTGCGTGCGCGACTCGGCCTCAACGACGGCGCCCGGGGAGACGTGGTGCGACACGCCATCCGCCGCTGGCACGAGGGTCACCCTGGAGCGACGCTGGTCGGTGAGGGGGTGTATCGGCGGCCGCCGGGGATCGCGTGGGACGATACGACCTACACGGGCGACGCGTACGGCACCTACGCATGGGGCACCTACGTCGCCGAGGTCGAGGTGGACCTGCGCACCTTCGATACGCGCGTGCTCGACTTCGTGGCGGTGCAGGAAATTGGGAAGGTGCTGCACGAGACGATGGCGCGGGGGCAGGTGCAGGGCGGCGTGGCGCAGGCGATCGGCTGGGCGCTGCTCGAGGAGTGCCGCTGGAAGGACGGGGCGATGGCCAACCCCCAGCTCACGAACTACCTGATCCCCACGAGCGACGACCTCCCGCCGATCCGTGTCGAGTTCCTGGAGAACCCCTACCCGTTCGGTGCGCAGGGGGCGAAAGGGCTGGGCGAGCTGCCGATGGACGGCCCGGCGCCGGCGATCTTGAACGCCGTTGCTGCTGCAACCGGCGCCGACCCGTGCGCCATTCCGCTCACCCCGGAGCGACTGATGACAATTGCTGATTTCGGATTGCGGAAGGCGGCTTCCCAGATGGAGAGGTCCTGATCCATGAATGGCCAATCCGCAATCTCGCTCACCTTTACTCTGAACGACGCTCGGATCTCGGTGACCGTCGATCCCGCCGAGCGCTTGCTCGACACGTTGCGCTATCGCCTCGGCCTTACCGGGACGAAGGAAGGGTGCGGCGAAGGGGAGTGCGGAGCCTGCACGGTATACCTGGACGGCCTCCCGGTGAATTCGTGCCTCGTTCCGATCTATCAGGTGCGGGGTGCGCGCGTGGACACGGTCGAGTCGCTCGATCCGGCCGCGCTCGAGCCGCTGCTCGCCCACGGCGCCACGCAGTGCGGCGCGTGCACGCCGGGCGTGGCGATGACGGCGAGCTGGATCCTCGCCCATCGGGAGCTGCTCGCCACGCACACGCTCCGCGAGCTGCTGGCCGGCAACCTATGCCGCTGCACCGGCTACGACGGCATCGTGGACGGGATCAGGGCGGCGCTGGACGGAAGCCGGTGAAGCTGCTCCTGCCCGCCACGACCTCGGAGGCGCTTGAGCTGCTCGCCCGCCATCCCGGAGCGATCCCGATCGCGGGTGGGACCGATCTGCTGGTC
>JBOHSO010000386.1:0-2975 GCA_050921685.1 Gemmatimonadales bacterium | reverse complement strand
CCGCAGACGAGCGCCACGCCGTAGGCCCTACTCCAGCAGCTCGAGGTCGAGCGCGTCCACCGCCGCGCCCAGCGTGGGGTCCTTGGCGCGCAGCACCTTGAGCCGCTCGGCGTTGGCCGTCTTCTCGGTGAGCCGGGCCGGCTGCGCCGCCGCCCGCTCCCTCCCCCCGGTTCCCGCTGCCGGCGCCGGCGCGACCACGATCCGCACCCGCCCCTCCCCGTCGGCCCATTCGCCCACGAGCTTTGCGATCGCGTCGCGCTTGTGCTCCAGCCCTTCGACGGAGCCGCCGAGGGTGATGGTGTCGCCCGCGACCGCCTGCACCTGGGCCTCCGCCAGCAGCGTGCCGACCATCTGACTCGTGGCGCGGGCCCGCGCGACGATGTGGGGCCACCGCGCCTTCAGGCGCTCCAGCGTGAGGGGACCCTTTTCAGGCACGGCGACCGCCGGTGCGGCGACCGGCGACGAGGCGGACGCCTTGGGCGCGGAATCCCTGAGGACCGCGGTGCCGCCACTCGATCCCCCGCCTTTCCCCTTCAGTGCCTCGATCACCTCCCCGATCTCGACGGTCCGGTCCATCATCGCCCACCGGAGCAGCAGCAGCTCGACGGCGAGTCGCGGGTGGCCGCTCGAGCGGATCTGCGGCTCGAGCTCGCCCAGCACGGTGAGCAGCCGCACCACGTCGGGGGGTGGCAGGAGCGGGGCGAAGCGGCGCACCAACGCCTGCATCCCCTCCGTGAGCCCTTCCGGCTCGCCGCCCAGGCCGGCCAGCAGCACGGCGCGCAGCGTCTCCCCCGCCCCGGCCACGAACTCGCCGAAATCGGCGCCCGCTTCGGCGAGGCGATCCACCAGCGGGAACGCGGCCCGGACGTCGCGCTCCGCCACCAGTCGCAGCAGCTCGCCGTAGGCATCGTCGGCGATGAGGCCCAGCACCTCGCGCACGCGGTCGGCGGTCACCGGCCCCTCGCCGAAGCTCACCACCTGGTCGAGCAGCGAGAGGCCGTCGCGCATGCCGCCGTCGGCGCTCTGGGCGATGAGCGCCAGCGCGTCATCCTCCACCGTGAGGCCTTCGGCCGCCGCCACCGCTCGCAGCCGCGCGACGATGGCGTGCGGGCCGATGCGGCGGAAATCGAAGCGTTGCAGCCGCGACAGCACCGGCGCCGCGCTCTGGGCGATCTTCTGCGGCTCGGTGGAGGCGAACACGAACACCACGCCGGGGGGCGGCTCCTCGAGGATCTTGAGCAGCGCGTTCCAGGCGTCGCGCGTGAGCATGTGCGCTTCGTCCACGATGTAGACCTTGTGGCGGCCCGGCGCCGAGGCGGCGTACATGGCCCGCTCGCGCAGCTCGCGCGCGTCGTCCACCCCGCGGTTCGAGGCGGCGTCCAGCTCGACGACGTCGAGGTTCGCCTGCCCGGTCCACACGCGGCGGCACGAGTCGCACTCCCCGCACGGCTCGCCGGCGGCGCCGCTGCGCCGCTCGCAGTTCAGCGCCATGGCGAGGATGCGGGCGGCGGTGGTCTTCCCCACGCCCCGGGGGCCGGCGAACAGATAGCCGTGGGCGACGCGTCCCTGGGCCACCGCGCCGCGCAACGCGGCCGCGACGTGGTCCTGCACGATCAGGTCGGCGAATTGTTTGGGGCGGTAGGTGCGGGCGAGGGCGATCATCGAAGGATGCAATCTACATCCGGACCGTTCGCGGCTGAAGCCGCGCTCGCTCAGCGCGAGCGCACCACCGGCGCTCCGCTCGAGGGGCGCGGCGGGGCGCTCGGGTCGACCGGGCCCCGCTCGAACCCCATCCGCTCGAGCTTGCCCCAGCGGCGCAGGCCCCGCAGGTACTCCCAGAACGCCTGGATCTTGAACAGCGCCAGCAGCTGGCGGAAGCCGAAGTTCTCGATGATGCCGCACACCAGCAGCTTCGCCATGTCCCCCCACGAAGGATAGCGCCGGTAGGAGATCTCCTCCAGCAGGATCGCCGCCACCGAGAGGAACACCCCGAACGCCACGGCGAGCAGGAAAAACAGCACGAAGAACTCGGTGTTGAGCAGGCCGAGCACCCAGGCGAGCGGGACGGAGATGTAGCCCAGCGTCTCCACGAACGGCCCCATCGTCTCGAACAGCAGGAAGTAGGGCAGGACCACCATCCCCATGAGGCCGTAACGCGGGTTGAAGAACATGTGCCGGTGGCGCGCCAGGCATTGCAGCATGCCGCGGTGCCAGCGGTTGCGCTGCCGGCGCAGCATGCGCCAGGTGTTCGGCACCTCGGTCCAGCACACCGGGTCGGGGACGAACACGATGCGGTAGGGCTGGCCCCGGGCGCGGTACAGCTGGTGCAGCGCCAGCACCAGCTCCAGGTCTTCGGTGTCGGTGCTGCGGTCGTAGCCGCCGACCTCGACTACGGCCGACTTGCGGTACACGCCGAACGCGCCGGAGATCAACAGCAGCCCCCGCAACGCGCTCCACCCCAGGCGCCCCGACAGGAACGCGCGCAGGTATTCGACCACCTGGAACACCGGCAGGAAGCGCCGCGGCAGCGCGATGTGGGTGACGCGGCCGTCGGTGACGGTGCAGCCGTTGACGCAGCGCACGATGCCCCCCACGGCGATCGTCTCGTCGGGGTACTCCATGAACGGCTTCACGGCCTTGAGCAGCGCGTCGTCCTCGATCACCGAATCCGCATCCATCGAGCAGAACAGCGGGTACTTCGACAGGTTGATGCCGCAGTTCAGCGCGTCGGCCTTGCCGCCGCCCACCTTGTCCACCACGGTGAGGTTGGGCACCAGCGGCGTGGCGTACAGGGCGCGCACCTCCCGCGTCGGCAGGCTGCGCTTGTACACGCGGTCCACGCGGCGCAGGTCGTAGGCGGTCAGCAGGCGCTCCAGCGTCTCGTCCTGCGAGCCGTCGTTCACCACCACGATCTCGAACTCCGGGTTATTCAGCATCTGGAGCGAGCGCACCGTGTCGACGATCGTCTTCTGCTC
>JBOHSO010000385.1:0-3612 GCA_050921685.1 Gemmatimonadales bacterium | reverse complement strand
CGCGTGGCCAGCATCGCGTTGGCGGCATACTTCGTCATCTCCGCCGACGGGATGTCCAGGAAGATCAGGGGATTGCCCGTCCGCACGAAGGGCGCGTACAGCTCTTCGAAGACGCGTCGCGCTTCCTCGTGGTCCACCCCGACGATGACGCGGTTCGGTTTCATGAAATCATCGACCGCCGCGCCCTCCTTGAGAAACTCGGGGTTGGAGCACACATGGAACGGCGTCCGGGTGTGGCCGGCGATTTCGGCCCGCACCAGGTCCGCCGTGCCGACCGGCACCGTGCTCTTCGTCGCCACGATCTTCGGCTGGTTCATGTGCTGGCCGATGGTCCGGGCCACAGCAAGCACGTGCTGCAGATCGGCAGAGCCGTCCTCGTCGGGAGGCGTCCCCACCGCGATGAAGACAACGTCGGCCGACTCGATGGCGCCGGCGACGTCAGTGGTGAACTGCAGCCGCCCTTCCCGCTGATTGCGCACCACCAGCGGCTCGAGCCCCGGCTCGTAGATCGGCAGCTTGTTCTGCTTGAGCCCCGCTATCTTCGCCGCGTCGAGGTCCGCGCACTGCACGTCGTTGCCCGTCTCGGCGAGGCACGCACCGACGACGAGCCCGACGTATCCGGTCCCCACCACACAGAGCTTCATGGCCGCCTCCGCGCATCGGCCGGCAAGGCATGTCGAGTGTCCACGACGACCTGCGCGTCCCGCGCGACCAGGCCGTAGTCCACCCCCGAATGGTCGGTGACGATCAGCACGCAGTCGGCCGCCCGGATCGCGTCGGCCGTGAGCGGCACCGAGGTGAGCTCGACGCCGTCCTCGTGCAGCTTCCGCACGTGCGGGTCGTGATAGCTCACCTGGGCGCCGCGCTGCTCGAGCAGCCGGATCACGTCCAGCGCCGGGCTCTCGCGGACATCGTCGATGTCCTTCTTGTAGGCGACGCCGAGCACCAGCACGCGGCTGCCCCGCACGGCCTTCCCCTTGTCGTTGAGGCGGTCGGCGACGCGCGCCACCCAGTACTCGGGCATCTCGGCGTTGATCTCGCCGGCCAGCTCGATGAACCGGGTCCGATAGTTGAGCGTGCGCATTTTCCAGGCGAGGTAGTGCGGGTCGAGCGGGATGCAGTGCCCGCCCACGCCCGGCCCGGGGGTGAATTTCATGAAACCGAACGGTTTCGTGGCGGCCGCGTCGATCACCTCCCACACGTCCACGCCTAGCTTGTCGCACACGATGGCCATCTCGTTGACCAAGCCGATATTCACGCTGCGGAAGGTGTTCTCGAGAATCTTCACCAGCTCGGCCGCCTCGGTGGACGACACGGGAACGAGGCGTTCGATCGCGGGCCGATACAACGCCAGTGTGACCTCCAGGCAAGCCGGGGTGATGCCGCCAACCACCTTGGGCGTATTGCGCGTGTTATACTTGGCGTTGCCGGGATCTACGCGCTCGGGCGAGAAGGCGAGGAAGAAATCCTCGCCCACCTTGAGCTTCGTACTCTCGAGGGCGGGGAGCATCAGCTCACGCGTCGTGCCGGGATAGGTGGTCGACTCCAGCACGACGAGCTGGCCGCGCCGCAGCGTGCGCTTGATCGAGTCCGTCGCGGCGAGCACGAAGCTGACGTCGGGGTCCTTGGTCTTGTTGAGCGGCGTCGGCACGCAAATCGAGATCGCGTCCGGCTCGGCGAGCCGCGACAGATCCGTCGTGGCGGAGAGCTTCCCATCCCGCACCGCCTGGGCGATGGCCTCCGACGGGATGTCCTGGATGTGGGAACGGCCCGCGTTCAGGCCGTCCACCACTCGCTGGCTGATGTCGAAGCCGAGCACGCGAAACCCGGCGCGGACCAGCTCCACCGCCAGAGGCAGGCCGACATAGCCCAGCCCGACGATGCCGAACAAGGCGGAGCGGTCCTGCGCTTTGGCCAGCAGGGCCGCCGCGGGAGTGTGCGAAGCAGAAGTCATAGAGAAATCGGGGTTCCTCCGCCTGCAAGCGAGCGGGTGGCCGCATCCAGCACGCGCACGACGCGGACACCGTCGGCCGCCCCGGCACGGGGCGCCTCCAACCGCTGCGCCACGCGCACGAAGTGCGCGAGCTCGACGGCCAGTGGCTCGACGTTGGGGGTTTTGGGAATGAAGATGTCGCCTTCCCGGATGGCGAGGCTTTCCCCCCACGAACCGTACTCGGGGGGGCGGGTCACGCCTTTGTCGTAGATGCGCAGCTTTTCGCGCGGTTCCATGTCGTCGAACACCACCATTTTCCGGTCGCCGACTACCGTGAGCTTCCGCTCCTTGTGGGGATCGAGCCAGGACAGCTGGACGTGGGCCACCGTCCCGCTGGCGAATTCGAGATGCAGGAACACGACGTCCTCCACCGCCGCCTGCAGGTAGCACGAGCCTTGCGCCGTCACCCGAACCGGCGCCTCCCCCAGCAAATGGAGGGCCACCGAGACGTCGTGCGGACCGAAGCTCCACAGGGCGTTCTCGTCGGCGCGCACCTGTCCCAGGTTCACCCGCAGCCCGTACATGTAGAGAACCCGCCCCAGCTCGCCTCCTGCGATCAGTGCGCGCAGGGCCTCCACCGCAGGGTGAAACACCAGCAAATGCCCGACGAGGACCGGCACGTCCCGCGCCGCGGCGGCCGCGGCGACCGCCTCGGCGTCGCTCACGCGCAGCGCGAACGGCTTCTCCACCAGACAGGGCTTGCCCCCGGCAATCGCCCGCCGCGCGTACTCGGCATGGGTCGCCGCAGGCGAGGCGATCACCACCGCATCGACCCGCCCCAGCAGCGCATCCGCGTCGCTCGTGACGAAGACCCCCGGGTACTGGCGCGCCATCGCCAACCGGACCGCTTCGCGTGTGTCGCACACGGCCGCCAGCTCCGCGTCCACCAGCCCGGCCGCCGTCCGGACGTGATTCCGTCCCCACGTCCCGGCGCCGATGACGCCGAGCCGCAGCCGACTCACCGGTAGAACTCGCGGATCGCGTCGACTACGTAGTCGAGCTGCGCCCGCGACAGCTCGGGATAAATGGGGAGCGAGAGCACTTCCGCGGCGGCCCGCTCGGACTGCGGCAGGCTGCCCGGCGCGTACCGGAGGTGGGCGAAGCACGGCTGGCGGTGCAGCGGGATCGGGTAGTAGATCGCGGTCCCGATCCCTTTCGCCTTGAGGTGCGCCTGCAGCGCGTCGCGCCGCTCGACCCGCACGGTGTACTGGTGGAAAATGTGCTCGTTGCCCGGCGCCACCACCGGCGGCCGGACCGGCGCCAGCCCGGCCAACGCCTGCGTGTAGTAGGCCGCATGCGCACGCCGTTTGGCCGACCACTCCTCCAGATGTGGCAACTTGGCCAACAGCACCGCCGCCTGCAGCGTATCGAGCCGCGAGTTGGTGCCGACTTCCTCGTGATGATACTGCTTCGCTCCGCCGTGCAACCGCAGCTTGCGCAGCCGCTCGGCCGCGGCATCGTCGGAGGTGACCATCATCCCCCCGTCACCCCAGGCCCCGAGGTTCTTGCTTGGGAAAAACGAGTATCCGGTCACCCACCCGAGCTCGCCGGCCAGGCGCCACTCGCCGTCGATCGAGCGGCGCGCGCCGATCGCCTGGCAGGCATCCTCGATCACCGCC
>JBOHSO010000384.1:0-2449 GCA_050921685.1 Gemmatimonadales bacterium | reverse complement strand
CCATGCTTTCGAGCACCGCGAGGAGACGCGAGTGTTTCTGCACGGCGCGCGCCAGAGCGTAGAGGTGTCGGGCGCGCGCGTGACCCGAGAGCGCCGACCACGCCGGAAAGGCGGCCCCCGCCGCGCCCACGGCCGCCGCCACTTCGGCCGCACCCGCCTGGGCGACGCGCGCCAGCACCTGCCGGGTTGCCGGGTTGATCGTGTCGAACGTTTCGCCCCCGGTCGGCGGCACCCACCGTCCGCCGATGAACAGCCCGAACTCGCCACCGTGGGTCTTGAGCCAGTCGAGCGCCGGCCCACTCGCCTCCGGCGCCGGGCCCCATTCCATCGTCTCGAAAATGTCGGCGACGGTGGTCGTCATGTCACACCATCGGGTGGCGATGGGCCGCGCTGTAGTGGCCGGTGACGAAATGCTCGAGCTGGCGCTCGATGTCGGTGAGCAGCGTGCTGGCCCCCAGGCGGAACCGGTCGGCCCGCAGCCAGGGATTGCCGAGCTCTTCCTTCATGAGGATGAGCCAATCGAGCGCCGCTTTGGCGGTGCGGATCCCGCCGGCCGGCTTGAATCCCACGACGTGGCCGGTGCGCTCCAGGTACTCACGGATCATCCGGGTCATCGCGAGGCCGACCGGCAGGGTGGCGTTGACGGGCTCTTTGCCGGTGGACGTCTGGATGAAGTCGGCACCACCCATCATGGCCGCGAGACTCGCCCGGGCGACGTTGGTGAGCGTCGCCAGCTCGCCGGTCCCGAGGATCACCTTCATGTGAGCCGGGCCGCACGCGTCACGAAACGCGCGCACCTCGTCGTACAGCGCCACCCACTCACCCGTGAGGACATGGGCGCGGGTGATCACCACGTCGATCTCGTCGGCCCCCGCCTCGACCGACGCTCGCACTTCCTCGATCCGTTGCGGAAACGGGTTGAGCCCGGCGGGGAAACCCGTGGACACAGCCGCCACCGGGATCCCGGACCCCTGGAGCGCCTGCACCGCCGTCGGGACCAGCGCGTGGTACACGCACACCGCCCCGACGGTGATGCCGAGATCCTCGACCCCCAGGGCTTCGACCAGGTCTCGCCGCAGCGGCGCTCGTGCTTTGGCGCACAACCGCAGCACGGTTCCGGGAGTGTCGTCGCCCTGGAGCGTCGTGAGGTCGATACAGGTGACGGCTCGGAGCAACCAGGCCGCTTGCCACTGCTGCTTGACGGTGCGGCGGCGCGGCAGCGTGGCGGCGCGTCGCTCCACCGCGCTTCGGTTCACGCGGATGGCACGGATGAGATCCAGATCGAGCGAAGTGCCGGGGTTGCGGTCTTCCCCCACGGGCGGCCGCTCGCCAGCCGGCGCACCGGGCTCACTCTGTGGAGCGCGGGCACGCCGTATTCGGGTCTCACCGCGGGTCACCGTCATGGTGCCGGGAGAATGCGAAGCCGGAGGCCAAAAGTCAAATGGGACAGTGGCTTGCGACCCCTCCACGCGGTTCCTAGCTTGGGGCGTGCCTCCCCCGGCCACGCCGCCCGCATCCCCGTCTCGCTGTATCGTCGTGGCCGACGCGCACCTCGGCCAGGTTCCCGCCGCGGTCGAGGTTGCGTTTCATGCGTTCCTCGAAACGGTCCCCCAGCACGGCGACGAGCTGCTGATCGACGGCGACCTGTTCGACTTCTGGTTCGAATACCGGAGCGTCGTCCCCCGCAAGCATGTCGCCACCGCGGTGCGACTGCAGGCGCTGGTGGCACGCGGCATCCCCGTCACGTTCATAGGCGGCAACCACGATCGGTGGGGCGGCGATTTCCTGCGCCGGGACCTGGGGATCGGCTATTACGCCGGCCCGGCGGAGCTGCACGTCGCCGGGCGCCGCGCGTTCGTCGTCCACGGAGACGGGCTCACCGAGCAGCATTGGAGCGGCGCCTTCACTCACTGGCTGCTGCGCCAGCCCTGGACGGTGGCGGCGTTCCGAACGCTCCATCCCACCATCGGCTTCTGGATCGCCGAGAAGCTTTCGGGCACCCTTGCCGACACCACCAAAGACTGGGCCGTACTCGACCGCGCGGAGGCGGCCCAGGCCGCGTACGCGAAGGCACTGCTGGAGCGCCGCCCCGAGCTCGGGCTCGTGATCATGGCGCACACCCATCGGTCGCGGCTCGAGGTGCTGGCGGACGGGAGGGCGTACCTGAACCCGGGAGCGTTCTTGGATGCGGGACGGTATGCGGTGGTAACCCGAGACAAGATCGAGCTGCGGCGGTTCCCGTCGGGCTGACGGCGGAGATCAGCCGAGCGGGACCAGCTCCACCGCTTGCAGCTTCTCGCCCAAAAACCGCGCGCCCACGTTTCGAAATCGCGGCTCGTCGTCGGATACCACGAACCGGTGTGTCGCCTCGCCGCCGTCGGACGCGAGGAGACCCGCCGTTTCGAGCTCGTGGCGGGCGGCGTCGGCCGTCTCTTCCGCGCTATCGATG
>JBOHSO010000383.1:0-1635 GCA_050921685.1 Gemmatimonadales bacterium | reverse complement strand
CGATTCGGTGGCGGCGGCCGTCCCGGGTCGAAACGACCTCGAGCACACCGGGCTCGGCCGGCCCCACCGCTACCACGGTGCGCTGTTGGAGCGCCACCGGCAGCGCGGGACCGCCGTTGTAGTCGGTGTGCTCGCCGATCAGGTTCACGCGGCCGGGCGCGGAGGCGGCGGCCCGCGGTGCCACGCCGAACGTCGCGCGAAACAAGGCGGACGCGTTTACACGCACAGGTTTGACAAGGGTTGGGGCCAATGCTACCCTGTACCAGCCGGTTCCACCACGTCCCCCATTTCGCCTTTCCGGAGATGCCAGTATGCGGCCGTACGCCTGGTCTGCGCTGTTGCTGGTCGCCGCCCTGCCCGACCCGCTCGGTGCGCAGGGATTCGGGATCTACGAGCACGGCACGTGTGCGATGGGCCGCGCGGGCACCGGGGTGGCGGCGCCGTGCGCCGACGGCTCGGCGATCTTCTTCAATCCCGCGGGGTTGGCAGGACTGGCGGGCAGCCACGCCACGGTAGGCATCACCCTGATCGACGTGCACGGCGGCTTTACCGACGACGTGTTCCGCCAGCAGACCGACATCGACAACCCGCTCATCCCGGTTCCGCAGATCTACGTCACCCATTCCCCCACGCCCAAGCTCGGCGTCGGCGTGGGCGTCTTCGCCCCATACGGGCTCCAGACGCGCTGGCCGCTGTCGTTCGACGGTCGGTTCGCGGGATACGACAACCTGCTGCGCAGCATCTACATCCAGCCCACGGTGGCTTACCAGGTCACCCCGTGGCTGGCGCTCGGCGTGGGGCTCGACATCGCGTTCGGCAAAGTCGAACTGAACCAGCGTTTCGACCTGGCCGATGCACCGGTGCCGACGACCATCATCCCCGTCCCGCCTGGATCGCCTCCGGTGCTGTTCGGCCAGTTCGGCATCGCGCCGGGCACGGACTTCGCCAACGCTCGCCTGGAAGCGACCAAGACAGCCGTGACCGCCCACTGGGGCGGGATCATCAAGATCAGCGACAAGCTGTCCATCGGCGGGCGCTACCTGATGCATGCGAAGTTCGATTACGAAGGCACCGCCGATTTCACGCCGGTGTCGACGAACCTGATCGTGCCGGCCACCATCACAGTGGGCCCGCTGACGATCCCCGCGGGAACGCCGATCGACGCGCTTCTTCAGGCGCCTCCGCTCGACCTATTCAACACGGTGCTAGTCGACCAGCCGGTGGCGACCCAGATCACCAACCCGGAGCAGGTCGTGTTTGGAGTCGCCTACAAGGCGACCCCCGCATGGACGGTGCTCGCCGACTATCAGTTCACACGCTGGGGAAAGCGGTTCTCGCAGATCAACATCACCTTCCAAAACCCGCTGCTCAACGACGTGCTGTACCAGAACTACAACAACACGAACGGCTTCCGGCTCGGTGCGGAGTGGGTGAAGGATGCGAAGTGGACGTTCCAGGGCGGGTACCTCTATCACCAGGGTGCGGCGCCGCCCGAGACGGTGACGCCGCTGCTCCCCGAGGGAAACCGCAACGAGTTCACGGGTGGCGTCACGGTGAAGCTCGGAAAAGGCCTGACCGGTGACGTCGCGTACCAGTTCATCAAGCAGAACGACCGGCGCGGCCGCACGCGGCAGC
>JBOHSO010000382.1:0-5650 GCA_050921685.1 Gemmatimonadales bacterium | reverse complement strand
CCGTTCCCCCGACGGCCACCCTCACCGCGCCTGCCGACCAGGCGACCGGACTGACCGGTGCCCTGCCGCTCACCGCCACCGCCACCGACAACGTCGGCGTGAGCGGTGTGCAGTTCCAGGTGGACGGGGAGAACGTGGGCCCCGAGGATGCCGCGGCACCCTACGAGGCGACGCTGCCGGCGACGACGGCGTACACCACCGGCATCCACGTGCTCCGCGCCCGCGCGCGCGACGCGGCCGGCAATGTGTCACCCTGGTCCGCGGCGACCGTGACCTTCGGCAACACCGTCAACCTCCCGGCGGGCTTCAGCCGGACCACCTATACGTCAGGCCTGTCTGCGGTCACGGCCATGGCGTTCGCGCCGGACGGCCGGTTGTTCGTGTGCCAACAGAATGGGGCGCTCCGCGTCGTGCCGGCCGGCGGCGGCTCCCCGCTCGCCACGGCGTTTCACAGCTTCACCGTGACGAACAGCGGTGAGCAGGGCCTGCTCGGCGTCGCCTTCCACCCGGACTTCGCGACCAACGGATTCGTGTACGTGTACTACACGAGCCCGACGCCGGCCAACCACAACCGGATCAGCCGGGTGGTCGCGAGCCCCGGCAACCCCAACGTCTCGACCGGCGTCGAGATCATCCTGCTCGACGACCTCCCGAACGTAACCTCGGGCGGCAACCACAACGGCGGGGCGCTCCACTTCTCCCCGACCGACGGCAAGCTGTACGTCGCCATCGGCGACCAGGGAAATTCGTCGAATGCCCCGAGCATGGCGTCCCGGTTCGGAAAGATCCTGCGCTACAACGACGACCTAACGATCCCGACCGACAATCCGTTCGTCGCGACCGACACGGGAGTGTTCCGGGCCATCTGGGCGCTCGGGCTACGCAACCCGTTCACGTTCGGATTTCAGCCGGGGACCGGGCGCCTGTTCATCAACGACGTGGGCGCGAGTACCTGGGAGGAGGTCAACGACGGGGTCGCGGGATCCAACTACGGCTGGCCGACGACCGAGGGACCCACGACCGACCCGCGGTTCCGCGCTCCGATCTTCGCCTACCCGCAGAGCGGAGGCCTGCTGACGGGCTCCGCCATCGTCGGCGCCGCCTTCTACAATCCCGCCCTCACGACGTTCCCGCCGGCGTATGTGGGCATGTACTTCTTCGGGGATTACTCCGACGGCTGGATCGGCCGGCTCGACCCGGACGACGGCAACGCCGTCTATGCCTTCGCCCGGACCGGCGGCAATCTCTTCGACCTGCAGGTGGGCCCCGACGGCGCGCTGTACGCGCTGGCGAGCGGCGCTGCCACCTTCCTCGTGTACCGCTACCAGTTTCCCTGAGTCCGGCCCGCCGACCCCGCGACCGCTACTGGACGACGACCGTGCCGCGCTCGCCGTGCCGGGGGCAGATGTAGGCGAAGGTTCCAGCACTGTTGAACAGATGGTCGAACCGTCCGCCCGGATCGAGCGTCCCCGAGTCCCACGTCTCAGGATCGGTCGTCCCGATCACCGTGTGCGCGACCGTGTCGTCGTTCACCCACGTGACGGTCACCCCCTGCTGCACCGGGAGGCGCGGCGGGTTGAACGCATCCTTCGTCGAAATGAACACTTCGTTCTTGGGGGCGCAGGCCACACCGGCCGTGACCAGCGCGAATCCGAGCAACGATGTGAAACGCATAGTCTCCCCTGAGATAGGTGCGAATCTCTTCGAGGTTCAAACCGCGTTCAGCCTAGGGAGCCACGATCCGCGGCGCTTGCTCTTGCATCGAGTACCCCCGGTCGGGGCAGCGGACGCTGGGGTTCGTCGGGCTGAACACGCCTTCGGGGTTCGCCTTCCACAACCACACGTGCAGGTCCCAATGATGCAGCTCGGCGGGCATGACCGGGTGGTGGCCCTCCATCGGACCATCGAACGGCTGCCCGAAGAGCTGCGGGCGCTCGCGGCTCACTTGGGTGGGTACGAACCACTCGGCCGCCGCGAGCCGCAGCCGGTCTCCGTCCGGCTCGTAGATCAGGACCTGCGGGCGGAGCGTGTCCAGCTGCGGACCGATCAGGCCGGGATTGAGGAAATGCACACCCATCCCACCCGCCGGGTACGCCACCTGCCCCTGGCCCCCCGGTCTGGGGAAGGCCACGCACACGAGCGTGGAGAAGTACCCGTCGTGCACAGCGGCGATGGGGTCGCGATACCTGTCCAGCGCCGTGCGGACCCGTCCGAGCTCGGGAGAGACTTGGGGAAGCGTGGGTGCCTGCGCCCCGGCGGTGGGAGCGAGGAGTAAGGCGCTGAGGGCGAGGATACCAACTGCTCGGGCCATGCGAGCCTCCTTCAGTCACACTGAACGCAACGGGCAGGGACGGCAAGAAAGGTCTCGCGCGGGGTTGCCGGCGTCAACCAATACCAGAGGAACTCCCTCGGCGCACGCGTTTCGGCGCTAGGGTGTCGTGCAACTCACGCGGCGCATCGGGAAATCGAAGCCTCGAACGCCGCCCGGTCCCGGGCCCTCGATGCGGGCGACCAGCGAGTCCGCACCGCGACGCCGGTAGAGGATCCGTTGCGGAAAATCGTGCGCCGGGTTGGCGACTGTGAAGCCCGAGTCCGTTACCTCCACCGCCGTGAACGACGCTTCCGGCTGCCCCGATGGGTGGGCGGTGTAGGCCATGCGGCCGCCTTGCCAGGTGAGCCGCACCTGCTCGAACTCCCGCACCACGCCGCCGACCGTGGTCCGGCTCGCGCCGAGCATCAGGTCACCGTCGGGCGGCATCCACATTTCGAGGGTCACGCGGTCGCCGCGCCGCAGCTCCCAGCAGCCGGCGAGCCAGCTAACGGGGCTGAGGCCGCCGCCCTGGGAGGCCGCCGCGGACGCCAGGGAGCCGATGGCACCCACGAGAGCTATCAGACTACGTACCGGCATGGATCACTCCGTCGTTGCGGGGTGAGCGGCTACCGCGCGTGAGCGAACATGGCCCGGTAATGCCGGTACCAGTCGCTCTGGAACCGCTCGTCGGGATCGTGGCGGCGCTTCGCGCGCAGGAACTCCGGGAATTGCGGGTAGCACGCTTCCACCTGCTCGCGTCTTGCGAACCGATGGTAGGTGAGGAAGTAGCTCCCGCCATAGCGGATCGCCAGGTCGATGAGATGGCGGAACTCTTCGGCCGAACGCTCGATCCCCGCCGGGTTGTGGACGACGTGCAGGTTGAAGATCACGCATGCGTAGGGCTGTTTGGCCCAGGCGAGGAGGCTCTCGTCGTCACGCTCGATGAGGCGGATCGTGCCGTAGATGAGATCGGTTCGCCGCTCCCGGAACCGTTGGCGCACGTCAGCGAGGTAGCGGGCCAGCGCATCCCGCGGCGTGTAGATCTCGGTGATCAGCTCGGTGGCCGGCTGCGCCGTCCCGAGCAGCGGGGCCAGGACGCGATGGTAGTCATCGAGGTAGGTGCTCAGCTGGTGCGTGTCCGACCAATACACCTGTCCCGAGGTGGAGAGGTAGTAGCGCGAGTAGGCTTGGAACGCGCGCGTGCGGTCGGCGTGGGCCAGGTAGATGAGCTCTTTCCAGTCGTCCTCGGACAGCGCTTTCTGCTCCGCGGGCATCGCCGCGTCGTCCGCGACGGGTCGATAGCAGGAGAAGACGCCCTTGCGCAGAAAAGCGGGGGCATCCGGGTCGGTGGCGTATTGGAAGTCGCCGTAGGTGAATCCCGCGGCGATGCGCTGCTGGAATGCCGGGATGAGGTCCTCGATGTCCAGGATCGTCACCTGGCGCTGGACCTTCACTCTGGGCGCGAGGCGCAGCCGGACCGTTGCGATCACCCCGAACAGGCCATATCCGCCGATCGCCAGACGGAACAGCTCGGCGTTCTCCTCGCGGCTGCAAGTGCGGGGGGTCCCCTCGGCGTCGACCAGCACGAACGACTCGACGTCTCCGACGAACGGCTTGAGCCGGAGGCCGCGGCCGTGCACGTTCGCCGCCAGCGCTCCGCCGATGCTCAAGCGGTCGGCTCCGGTCTGCTTCTGGCGGATCCCCCACGGCTGTTTCGCTCCCCGCTGGGCGTCGAGCAGATGGCCGATCAGCTCCGGCCACTGGATTCCCGCCTCCACGTCGATCAGGCCGCGCTCGCTGTCGAGCGCCAAGACCCGGCCCATCGACCCCATGTCGACGTGGATCGTGTCGGCGCCGAACTGCTGGCCGCCCATGGCGTGACGGCCACCCGCGATGCTGAGCGGGCGGTGCTCGCGCTTGGCGGTCCGGACCAGGTCCACCAGGGCGTCGAGGGAGTCCGGTTTTGCGATGCGGTGCACGCGGGTGGCGTTCAGCTGTGAATGGACGTCGTTGACGACGATGCCGGGCGCGGCGGCGTCCCGGGCGCACCCGGACGGTGAGAGGGCGATCGCCGCCCCGGCGGCGGCGCTGAGCTCGAGAAACTCGCGGCGCGTCAGCCTGGCACGTTCGCTCGGAAGCCAAGAAAGATGAGCCATAGGGCCACCGCCTGGATGAGATGATACAGCGCGTTGTGGTTGAAATAGCTCGGGTGCACCGCGATCCCGCTCTGCTGGACCGCGGAAGCGACGAAGGTGAGGCTGACGCCGAGGGCGGCGACCAGCGTCCACCGCTCCCGGGAGCGCGCGAACCGGGCGGCCAGGACGCCGAGGAGGAACAGCGCCGCTGGAACATGGAAGAACACGGCCAGAAGGAATGCTTGCGTGACGAGCAGGGCCAGTGCGACGTACACCACGTACCCGGCCAGGGCGGCAAGCCTGATGCGCCGTGGGGGCAGGAACCCGACGTCGAACGCCGCCACCACCGCCTGCCCTGCCACGCGCAGGGAAAAGAGGACGAGGAGCGACCAGAGGGCGGTCCGATACCAGGATGGGACCGCCCGATCGGGCGCCTCGGCGCGGTCACCGCTGCGTCCCATGTCTCGTGTGCGTCGCCTCGAGCCTCGTGTGATAGCAGAGACGGATCCACAGAAGCCAGAGCGCGGCATTGAGCGCGAGTCCCACCACCGGCTGCACCAGCGCCACCACGGTCGCGACGACGTACACCAGCGGCCCCGCCGTGTAGGCGCGGCGAATGCGCGCGATCGTCTCGGGATCGCAGTCGGTGCGGAGCAGTTTCCCGCGCACGATCACCCAGAACAGCAGGCCCCAGGCGAGACTGTTGATGATGAACGTCCCGCAATAGAAGGTGACCGCTGCCCGCGCCTCCCCGGTCGCGAGGTGCTCGGCGAGCACCGCCGTGGGGAACGGCACGAACGTCACCGTGAGGAGCACCAGGCCGTTCGCGAACAGGAAGGGGTAGTCGACCGCGCGCACCAGCCGCATCAGCTCGTGGTGATTCACCCACATGATCAGGATGACGAAGAAGCTGAGCAGGAACGCGAGGTAGGAGGGCCACAGCGCCACGAGGCCCGCCCACAGCCCGCCCCCCGCGCCGGCGTGCGGCACGCGGATCTCGAGAATGAGCAGGGTGATGGCGATGGCGAACACGCCATCGCTGAATGCATCGACCCGGCCGGTGCCTTCCGCCATGAGGACGATCTCCGGGGCGGCATCTACCGACTCAGCGATCCATACAGCCCGGTCGTGACTGGCATCCGGGGCCGCCCCCGGCCGAGCGGTAGTCCGTCCGTTCGGGATGCTCGAGCGCGCCCAGCAATAC
>JBOHSO010000381.1:0-1953 GCA_050921685.1 Gemmatimonadales bacterium | reverse complement strand
GTAAGCGCCTGTAGGCCGAGGCGTGCTCGTCGCGGCCGGCCGCCCCTCGGCTCCGTCGCTCCGGCCGCAGGCCTAGTGGTGCCACCAGGAAAAGCGCCCGGCTAGCTTTCCCCGCGATGGAAATCGTCCACGTCGACGCGTTCACGGCGCGTCCGTTCAGCGGCAATCCGGCCGCCGTGTGCGTGCTCCCTCGCTTCGCCGACGAGCGGTGGATGCAGCACGTTGCGCGCGAGATGAATCTCTCGGAAACGGCGTTTCTGGTACGGAGGGGGGACGCCTGGCAACTCCGTTGGTTCACGCCAGCCGTCGAGGTGGACCTGTGCGGCCATGCGACACTGGCCGCCGCGCACGTGTTGTGGGAAGACGGACATCTGCCAGTCGGCGTGCAGGCCCGGTTCGACACGAAGAGCGGGCGCTTGCGCGCCGAGCGTGCTCGTGACTGGATCGAGATGGACTTTCCCGCCGAAGCGACCCAACCTGCCACCGCACCGACTCCTTTGCTGGAAGCGTTGGGCGTCGACGGGCAATACGTAGGGAAGAATCGTATGGACTACTTGGTCGAGGTCGAGAGCGAATCGGCCGTGCGCGCGCTCCGCCCCGACTTCGCCCGGCTGGGACAGCTGCCGGTGCGCGGCGTCATCGTCACGAGTCGAGCGGCGACGCCGGAGTTCGATTTCGTCTCGCGGTTCTTCGCTCCCGCTGCCGGCGTGGACGAAGACCCCGTGACCGGCTCCGCGCACTGCGCCCTCGCCCCATACTGGGGGGCGAAGCTCGGGAAGGCGGAGTTGAGAGGCTACCAGGCTTCGCTACGCGGCGGAGTCGTCCTGGTGCGAGTGGCCGGCGACCGGGTCATGCTCAGCGGCCAGGCCGTGACCGTCATGCGCGGGACGCTCACCGTCGAGCCGTGATCTCCGCCCGGGGGTTGTCGCGCTCGTGTGCAAACCACCCCGCTCGCCATCCTGCCGGTCTTCCTGCACTTCGTCGGCGTGTTCGGCAAGCTCCCCACCTTCTCCTTCCCGGCGCTCCTCGCCGCCTGCTGCGTCGTCCTGCTCACCTGACAACATGGAAATGACGCTCCTCTATCTTCCGACATGACACATCCCGCATCGACACCCCGCGCCACCCGGCTGGCCGGCTACGCGTGTGCCCTGGGCGCCGGCGCGATTTGGGGCACCACCGGACCGCTCTCGACGCTGCTGTACGCGCAGGGCGCCGCCATCACCGGGATCGGTTTCTGGCGCCTGCTGGCCGGCATCCTGGGCCTGCTCGCCTACGGCTTGTTGCGTCCCGACCTGTTCCGCGTCGACCGACGTGGCTGGTTGCTGGTGGGACTGGGCGGAGGCGTGCTGGTGGCGCTGTTCGAGGTGGCCTACCAGTTCGCGATCGCCGGTGCGGGGGTGGCCGGAGCGGCGGCCTTGCTGTACACGGCGCCGGTGATCGTCGCCCTGCTCGCCCAGCCCCTGCTCGGAGAGCCGCTGACCCGACTCCGGCTGGTGCTCGCCGCGGTCGTAATGATCGGGGCAGTGCTGACGGTGCGGGGCGGGAGCACGGCGGGCGTGGCGGTCGGGACGAGCCTCGCCGCCGGTGTGACGGGGGGCGCGCTGGCGGCGCTTTCCTACGCGGGCACGACGCTGCTCGCCCGATATGCGGTGCCGCGCTACGGGCCGGCGCGCGTGCTGTTCCTCGAGCTCGCGGGCGGCATCGCGGTGCTCACGCTGGTGCTCCCGCTCACCGGCCACCCGCCGCTGCCGCCCGCCACCACGAGCGCGTGGGTGTACATCGCGGTGCTCGCCGCGGGGACGGTCCTCGCCGCCAACGTGCTGTTCTTCAACGCCGCCAAGCGAATCGACGCCGCCCCGACGGCGGTGGCCGCGACGATCGAGCCGGTGATGGCCGCCCTACTGGCGCTCGCGCTGTTCGGCCAGCAACTCACCGCACTCGGCTGGGTGGGGC
>JBOHSO010000380.1:0-2471 GCA_050921685.1 Gemmatimonadales bacterium | reverse complement strand
CCGGCTGCTGATCGAGGCGCCGCGGCGGCTCGCCGCCCACCTGCACGCGCCGCTGCAGTCGGCCGCCGACCCGGTGCTCAAGCGGATGGGCCGGCATTGGTACACGGCCGCGACCTACCGCGCCCGGATCGAGTGGCTCGCGGCCCGGTTGCCGGTGTTCGGCCTGGGCGCGGACGTGATCGCCGGGTTCCCGGGCGAGCGCGACGCCGAGCACCGCGCCACGCTCGCGTTCATCAGCGCGCTGCCCTTCACTTACCTTCACGTGTTTCCGTTCAGCGTCCGGCCGGACGCGCCGGCCGCGAAGCTCCGCGGGGGGCTACCGCACGCCCTGGTGCGGGAGCGGGCGCGCGAGCTGCGCGCCCTGGGCGACGCCAAGGCCGCGGCCTATCGGCGGTCTCGTGGTGGCGGGCGCGGCGATGGCGTGGTGTGCGGGCGACAGGGTGGTCGGGTGGAAGCGCTCACGGAGGACTACCTCACGGTCTATCTTTCCAGCCACGCTTGGGACGGACGCACCCGACTGGACGTGACGGTGAACTGACATGCCGCGCATCTACATCGAGACCTACGGCTGCCAGATGAACGTCTCGGACTCCGAGCTGATGCTCGGCGTCCTGGGCCGGGAGGGGTACGTCCGCACCGACGATCCCGCCACGGCCGACGTGCTGCTCGTGAACACGTGCGCCGTCCGGGACCACGCCGAGCAGCGGGTGTTGGGGCGGATGGGCGAGTTGAAGCGCTACAAACGTCCGGGCGATGTGCTGGGCGTGGTAGGGTGCATGGCGCAGCGGCTGGGCCCGAAGCTGTTGGAGCGGGTGCCCCAGGTGGATCTGGTGATCGGGCCGGACGGGTATCGCGGCCTGCCGGAGCTGATCGCCCGGGCGCGTGGCGGTGCGCGCAGCGCCGACGTCACGTTCCGCGCTTGGGAGCATTACGAAGACGTGCCGGCCGAGCGGCCGGCCGGCGCTTCGGCGTTCGTCACCGTGCAGCGGGGCTGCGATTATCGGTGCACGTTCTGCGTGGTTCCGATGACACGCGGGCCGGAGCGAAGCCGCACCTTGGCGGACGTGGTCGACGAGGTGACCCGCCTCGCCGCCACCGGCACCACCGAGGTCACGCTCCTTGGCCAGACGGTCAACAAGTATCACGACGGCACCCACGGCTTCGCCGAGCTGCTGCGCGCCGTGGGCGCGGTCGCCGGCATCCGGCGGGTGCGGTTCACGTCGCCCTATCCCACGGATTTCACCGAGCCGGTGCTGCGGGCGATGGCCGAGACCGCCGCGGTGTGCGAGCACGTCCACCTGCCGGTGCAGAGCGGCAGCTCGCGCGTGCTCAAGCGCATGCTGCGACGCTACACCCGCGAGCGCTACCTCGAGGTGGTGGCGGCGTTGCGCCAGGCGATCCCCGGGATCGCCCTCACGACCGACATCATCGTCGGATTCCCCGGGGAGACGGAGGAGGATTTCGCCGAGACGGTGTCGCTCGTGGAGCTCGTGGTGTTCGACGATGCGTACACCTTCAAGTACTCGCCGCGCGACGGCACGCCGGCGGTCCGGCTCAAGGAGCCCGTTCCCGACGGCGTGGCCGGCGAGCGGCTCGCACGACTCATCGCATTGGTGCGGGCGAATGCGCGGCGCCGCAACGTGGCGCTCGTCGGCACCAGCCACGAGGTGCTCGTCGAAGGACGGGCGAAGCGCGGCGGGCTGCTCCAGACCCGCACACGCACCAACAAGGTGGCCCTCGTCGACGGACCCGACGACTGGATCGGGACGTATCGGCGGGTACGCTTTACCGGCACGACCGGGTCCACGTTCACTGCGTGGCCGGTGGAACAGGAGTTGGCCCTCTGGGCGTAACGAACGTGACCCTGGAGGCGACGCAGAAGGACTACGAGCGGCTGCGGCCGCAGTACCCGACCTTCTGTGGCTGCGACACCTGCCGGGGCGACGTGCTGGTGTACGCGCTGAACCGGTTGTCGCCGCATTACGTGTCGACGCGCGCGGGCGAGATTCTGACCGGGCTCACGATGGGCACCGATCAGGAGACGGCGAAGGTCACTGTGATCCTGATCGAAGGCTTCCGGCGCGTGGCGCTGGCGCCGCGTTGCGGGGCAAGACCGGTGACGCTGGCGTAACCCGCTGAGGCGGCGGTGCGCCCGCCGCTGCTCATGATCGCGATCGGATTCGGGGCCGGCCTGTGGGTCGGCCTCGATTCGTTCTGGGGGACGGGGGTGGGGCTGTGGGTGGTGGCGTTGCCCGTTCTCCTCGGCGCGTTGCTGCTGTCGCGGCAGGCCCCCGTGGCGGCGGCGATGGGCCTGGCGGGGGTCGCGGGCCTCTTGTGGGGAGCGGCGGCGCTTGCACGGCGCGACGCGAGCTGCGGCGGACGCTGGGCGCGGGAATCGGGTGGTGCGAGTGCCAGGACCCGCGCCGTGATCGTGCGGCTCGCCGATCCAGTGGCCGCCACGGGGGGTGTGG
>JBOHSO010000379.1:0-1898 GCA_050921685.1 Gemmatimonadales bacterium | reverse complement strand
CACGATCGTGCTGTACGACGGCGCGCCGCTCGCGCCGGAGCCGAACGTGCTGTGGGACCTGGTGGCGGGCGAGCGGGTGACGGTGTTCGGCACCAGCGCGAAGTACCTGGCGCTCGCCGAGAAGGAGGGCCTCGCCCCGGCGCGGACCCACGAGCTCAGCGCCCTGCGCGGGTTGCTCTGCACCGGCAGCCCGCTCGCCGGACACGGCTACGACTACGTGTATGGCCGAATCAAGCGCGACCTGCACCTCGCCAACATCAGCGGCGGGACGGAGCTGATCTCCTGCTTCGCCCTCGGGGTGCCGACCGAACCGGTGTGGCGCGGGGAGCTGCAGGGGCGCGGCCTCGGCATGGCAGTGGAGATCTTCGACGATGCCGGACGCCCGGTGCGCGGCCACCCGGGGGAGCTGGTCTGCACCAAGCCGTTCCCGTCGATGCCGACCGCCTTCTGGAACGACCCCGACGGCGCGAAGTACCGGGCGGCCTACTTCGCCCACTATCCCGACGCCTGGCGGCACGGCGACTGGGCCGAGCTGACGCCGCACGACGGGCTCGTGATCTATGGCCGCAGCGACGCCACCTTGAATCCCGGGGGGATCCGGATCGGCACGGCCGAGATTTACCGCCAGGTGGAGCGGCTCCCCGAAGTGGTCGAGTGTCTGGCGATCGGTCAGGACACGGGGCTCGATGTGCGCATCGTGCTGTTCGTGCGGCTGCAGGACGGCGTGCGGCTCGACGACGCGCTGCGCGAACGCATCCGGTGCGCGCTGCGGGAGCGGGCCAGTCCCCACCATGTGCCGCAGCACATCGTGCAGGTCGCCGACATCCCCCGAACGGTCAGCGGCAAGATCAGCGAGCTCGCCGTGCGGGCGGTGGTGCACGGGCACCCGGTCCGGAACCGCGAGGCCCTCGCGAACCCGGAGGCGCTCGAGCTGTTCCGGGATCTGCCGGAGCTACGGGCGTAGGACCGGGCCCGCGTCACGGGCGGGTCCGCCTCCCGCAGGGCTACCCTCGTGCTTAGATTCACCGCCCGCGCACCCCAGCACCCCTCCGCCGGTGCGCGGGACGACCCGCAACCCGTCAGGACCGTAGCATGCCGATCACCGCCACCAACATCCGTCGAGGCATGGCCATCATGTTCGAGGGTGAGCCCTGTCGCGTTATCGAGTTCCACCATCACACGCCGGGCAATCTGCGCGCGATGGTGCACGCCAAGCTCCGCAAGTTGAAGACCGGCGTCACCGTGGAGCACCGCTTCCGCGCCTCGGACACCGTCGACGAGGCGCAACTCGAGACGCACGATCTCCAATACCTGTACCACGACGGCCACTCTTACCATTTCATGAACGTCCAGAACTACGAGCAGTACGAGATGGACGAGGAAGCGCTGGGCGACTATGCCCAGTGGATGACCGACGGCATGCAGGTGATCGCCGAGTATTTCGAGGGCCGGCCGATCGGGGTGGAGCTCCCGAACGCGCTCGCGTTCGAGGTCGTGGACACCGCGCCGGTGATGCGCAGCGCCACCAAGACCTCCTCCACCAAGCCCGCCAAACTCGCCAACGGCGTGACGGTCAACGTCCCGGAGTTCATCCAGACCGGCGAGACAGTCCGAGTGAACCCGAATACCGGGGAGTACCTCGACCGGGTGAAGTGAGGCCGGGCCGGTGGGCGACGCCTCCTACGGGAGCGCCTGCCCGACGATCCGCTTCCGCAGCGCGCCCGCCGAGAAGCGCGCGTCCGCATCGACATTGTTGACGAGGGCCGTGGCCGCCGCCGGCGCCGGACTGGGATAGCGTCGCGCGAACTCCTCGAGCGTCATGCCTTGGGTGAGCGTGACGATCTGCAGCCGCCACGGCTGCACGGCGAGCGCCGCGGGGTCGGTGAGCCGGTCGAAGC
>JBOHSO010000378.1:0-1566 GCA_050921685.1 Gemmatimonadales bacterium | reverse complement strand
GAGTATCTCTTTCTCGCCTTTCCCGTTGCTGCGCTTGCCGGCTTTCTCCTGGGCGTGCGCGGCATGGTGCTCGTCACGGCCGTTGTGGCCGCTGTGCAGCTGCCCGTCGTGAGGGCGTCGCTGTTTGCTCCGGACAGATACCTGCCGTGGGTGTTCACCGTGCTGACGATGCTTGCCGCCGGCGTAGTCGCCTCCGCGGGATCGGAGCGGGTGTCTCAGCCGCAGCAGTTCACCCGGATCCTTTCAGACCTCCGGCGGGTGACCGTCACGGCGCCTCATCCTGCGGCGGCGGCGGAGGCCGCGCTCGACCTCATCATCACGCACTTCCACGCGCGCAGCGGCTCGGTGATGCTCTTCGACTCGCAGACACAGAGTCTTGAGATCCTGGCCGCACGTCATCTGGACGAGGCTTTCAAGGACATCCGGCTCCGCCTGGGCGAGGGCGTTGCGGGGTGGGTCGCCCAGGAAGGCCATGCGATCCTGCTCACGCCGGAAGCCGTGGTGCCGTTCCCGCTGACGCGCGTCGATATCGGCTCCTCGATCTGCATTCCTCTCATCGCGTCGCGGGGACCGCTCGGGGTCCTCAACCTGAACCGCTCCCCGTCGCACGAGCGTTTTATGCACGAGGATCTTCGCGCGGCTGAGCTGGCGGCGCATCAGCTGACAGGAGTGTTGCTCCTGGCGCAAAGCGAGCGGACCGTGGCCGCCGCGCTGGCGGAAATGGCCGAGGGGTTTGGTGAGGTGAGCCGCGCGTTGTCGCGCGATCCGGCCGTATTGTGGCCGGCGCTGCTCGATATGGCTCGTTCGCTGACGTCGGCGCACTTTGCGGTGCTGGCGCTGGAGCGCGAAGACACGGGCAACATGGATATCGTCGCGACCAGGGGGATCGACGGCCGGACCGCTCACGAGTTTGTGCCGTCCCTGCTTGCCGCCAGCACGCAAGGAGAAATACGGATGGCGCAGGGCGGACCCAACCGGAGCGGCGTCCCCACGGCGGTGGCGTGTGTGCCACTGCGCACGGAAGCGGGAACGCTCGGCGCGATCGGCCTGGGACTTCCCGACGGGCGGATCAGCGCGCTGCTGCTGAACGCGGTGGCGTCACACGTCGCCGCCGCGGTGCACACCGCGCGGTCCGCGTACCGGATCGCGGACATCGGGGTGGCCGAGGAGCGCCGCCGTATCGCGCGTGAGATGCACGACGGGCTGGCGCAGACGCTGGCCGATGCGGTGCTTCAGACCGACCTGGCGGGGGCGGCCGCGCAGTCCAATCCTGAGCGCCTGGCCGCCGATCTGAAGGATCTGCGGACCCTTCTGGAACGGGCGATGCGGGAACTGCGCGAGTTCATGAGCGAGCTGCACCGCCGGGACCAGGCTCCCGGAACGTTGTTCGCCGCCCTGGACGCGATGAGCCGGGACTTTACCCGGCGTTACCAGATCCCGGCCACCGTCTCATCTGACGGCGATGACGCCGCGCTGCCTTCTGCCGTGCAGCACGCCGTCCTGGCGATCACCCGACAGGCGCTGACGAACGTCAGGGCTCACGCCCGCGCGACCACGGTCACGATC
>JBOHSO010000377.1:0-13265 GCA_050921685.1 Gemmatimonadales bacterium | reverse complement strand
GACCGCATCGGGAGGGTTTACCGCAAGTCGGTCTACCGGGAGTACACCGACGCGAGCTTCACTACGCTGCAGCCGCGGCCGCCCGAGTGGAAGCACCTGGGCCTGCTTGGACCGGTGCTTCGCGCCGAGGTGGGCGACACGATCCGCGTGGTGTTCAAGAACAACACGCGTTACGCCGCGAGTATGCACCCGCACGGCGTGTTCTACACAAAGAGCTCCGAGGGCGCGCCGTCGGCCGACAACACGGGTGCCGGGGACAAGGCCGACGATGCCGTGCCGCCGCGTGGCGCCTATACCTACGTCTGGCCCGTCCCGGAGCGCGCGGGTCCGGCCGCCGGCGACCCGAGCTCGATCATGTGGATGTACCACTCGCACGTGCGCGAGGACAAGGACGTCAACGCCGGGCTCATCGGGCCGATCATCGTGAGTCGGCCCGGTATGACCAAGGCTGATGGGACGCCGAAGGACGTCGATCGCGAGCTCGTCGTGGCCTTCTACGAGGTGGACGAAAACGTGAGCTCGTACCTCGAGGACAACATCCAGGCGTACACGAGCGCCAAGCCAAAGGTCACGCCTGACATGCTTGTGTTCTTCCACCCGTTCGGCCTCAGCAACCTCAAGGCGACCATGAACGGGTTCCTCTATGGCAGCCTGCCGGGGCTCACCATGCGGGTGGACGAGCGGGTGCGCTGGTATCTGATGGCGACCACGAACTTCGAGGTTCACGCAGCGCACTGGCACGGCCACACGGTCGTGGCGAATCACATGCGAACGGACGTGGTGACCCTCGTGACGATGCAGATGCTCGTCGCGGACATGGTCCCCGACAACCCGGGGAAATGGCTCTTCCACTGCCACGTGAAGGAGCACTTGAACGCCGGGATGCAGGCGCACTACGTCGTCGCGCCGGAGACGGCGACGCGCTGAGCGCCTCACCCGGGAGCAGCCAGCTGAACGGGCCCGAGCCCCGTCGTAGGCGCCGGCCCGTTGCCGCGTCTGGCCGACCCGCCGATCTGCCACCGCCAACCCTGTTGTCCGCGGTTGTGACCAACTCGCGTCGTTTCGGTGCGGATTGGTGCGGGTCCGTGCGCGCTCCGATTTCGGAACGCGCGCTATCTGCACGTGTTATGTCAGTCGCGCAGTTTGGTGCGGGGCGAGTTGGAAAACTCAGAACCCTCCGCCACCGCCACCCCCGCCCCCGCCCCCCGACGATCCGCCCCCACCGAACCCCGATCCGCTCGAGCTACGCGGCGATGACGCCATCGTCGAGCCAGCCTTGCTCGACAGCCCGGCCAGGCTGCTCGAAAACCGGCTCACGCTGAACTGCGTGGCGCTGGACCCGACGTACCACCGAGGCGGCTCCGTGTAGATGCCCTCGAACGCCTTGGCCCACTTCTTCTCCACGCCGAAGGCCATCGCGAACGGCAAATAGCGGTCGAACAGCTCCGGATGTCCGATGATCACCCTCTTCAGATGCTCGGCTTCCACCCGTCGCAGAAACTCCTCGAAGCCGAGGACCTGCTCCAGCGCCCGCGCGCCGGCGTCGGTACGGGCGGGCATGACGCTGCCGAATCCGATCACAATGAGCGCCACGAGCACGGCCGCCACGATGAACGGCACCGGCGTCAACAGGAATCGATCGGCGACGCGACCTCCAACGGCGGCCAGCAGGAAGCCGAGCACGGCCCCCCCCACCATCCAGTTGGTGCGCACGCGGACGGGGCGGGCGTGGTAGAAGCCGCGGCCGAGCAGCCGCTCGAAGATGCTCGTCCGGATGTGGGGCAGCTTGCTGTAGAACTCGTCCTCGAGGTCGGACAACTCCACCGAAGTGCCGCGGCCCGAGAAGACACCGTCGAACACTTTCTGCTCGTGAGGCGCCAGGGCGACCGCGTTGCGCGGCGGCTCGAGCCGGTGCAGCACGTACTCCTGCGTGCCGATGAGGCCGAACAGCTTGCGGTCGTCACGCTCTTCGAAGCGTAGGTACCCGCGCACCCCGAGGTCCACCAGGGTCGCCGTGACGTCGCGCAGATCCGCCGCGTTGTCGAGCAACGTGCCCGCTTCTCCGGGGGTGAGGCCCGGCGGCGGCTCGTACTGCACGGTGACGGGCAGCCGGCGCGGGTCCCTACCGCGGCGGCGCCAGATGGCGAACACCAGCAGGAACACCGGGATCGGGATCGCGAGCGGCCAGTTGCTGGCGATGGCCCCCGCCGCGCGGGCGCCGGCGCCGGGCTCGGCCACCACCCCTTTGTTCCACCCGACCACGGCGGTCAGCCCTTCGCGGTAGCCGAGTGGGTGCGGCATCGCGATGCGCACCGTCGTGCCGCCGGTCTCGACGGTCGCGTCCTGTGCGGTGGATCCGTACGCCCCGTTGAAGGCGATCGCCCGGATCCCCTGCGTGCCCGGGGGTAGCTCGATCCGCGCCGTGGCCGCTTCGATCGGCACGTCCCACTCGTCGCCCGTCACGTTCCAATACAGCTCGTCGTGCTCGTCGAAGAACCGCAGCCCGTTGGTGGCGCGGTAGCGGAGCACCACCGTACGCGTGACGTTCTCCGCTCCCGGGACCCAGATCTTGTACTTGATGGAGTGCCGCTCGCGGCTCGCCTCGACGCGCAGCGGCCCGCCATCCTCATCCGTGGCGTCCTGGAGATCGAGCCCCAGCGTCCAGTTCAAGCCTTGCGCCGTTCGGTATTTCACCGGAATGGTGCGGTAGAGGCCGTTCCACGAGCCGGTGAAGCGCGCGACGATCGACTCGGTCACAAGGATGGCGGCGCTCGGCTCGACTTGGATCGTGGCGTCGAACCGCTCGATGGCGAGCGAGCGCTGCGCGATCGCGGGCGCCCCCCAGGCCGCGGAGAGCAGCAGCAGCAGCAGACGACGGTTCATGCGCCGGTCTCCACCCGAGGGACGGCCCGCTCGGCAACGTCGTCGAGGCCGAAGAACTCGCGCGGTCGAAATCCCATGAGGCGGGCCACGACAATCGCCGGGAACTGCGCGATCGCGGTGTTGAAGTCCCGCACCACGGCATTGTAGTAGCGACGCGCGTTTTGGAGGTGGTCCTCGACGTCTGTCAGCGTGCGCTGCAGCCCGGCGAAGCTCGCGGCGGCCTGGAGGTCCGGATAGGCCTCGGCAATGGCGAAGATGCGCTGCAGGGCGCCTGCGAGGGGATCCT
Source organism: Gemmatimonadales bacterium (assembly GCA_050921685.1). Lineage (GTDB taxonomy): Bacteria > Gemmatimonadota > Gemmatimonadetes > Gemmatimonadales > GWC2-71-9 > DASTHG01. The sequence goes on along the minus strand of JBOHSO010000377.1, from coordinate 10,096 downwards.
CCTCGCGGAACCGGGCCGCGGGGCCGGACGCCTGAATGGCCCGGCTGCGAGCGGCCACCAGCGATTCCAGCGTGGTCCGCTCGTACCCGGCATGCCCCTTGACCACCGCGACGACCGAGGGGATGAGATCGTGACGCCGCTTGAGCTGGACGTCGATATCGGCCCACGCGTTGCCGCTCAGCTGGCGGAGATGCGTGAGTCGATTGAACATCACGATCGCCCAGACGGCGGCGACGACGCCGATAGCGGCGGCCAGGCCCATGCGCAGTCTCCGGGAATGAGCGCGGGGACCGACAATATACGGTGCATCCGTCGGGCGCTCACGCCTCTCTGCGTCTCGATCGTCAGCTCCGTGAGCCGCGACTCGTTCCGTGTCCCTCGATCTTCCGGCCGATCTCGCGGCCGCTCTCGCCAACCGTTACGAGCTGCGCCGGGGGGCCGGACGCAGCGGGGCAGCGACCTCGTGCTCCCCTACATCGCCGACCGCTGACGGGCGGGGGACCGCGTCGAGATCATGTTTCTCCCGGAGCAGAACTATGATAGTCATCGTGGGCGGCCACCGACGCGTGGCCGCGGGTAGCGCGGCAGCGGTTTGTCTGGTATATGGGTTGTTCCTGTCCTCGATGGAGCGAGGTGCTATGACCCGGTTGACTGTTCTGCTCATCGTGCTTCCGGTGGTAGTGTGGATGGGGTGTGGCGGAGACTCCGGTGGCGGCCCGGATACGACCGGCCCTTCCGTCGCCAGCGTCAGCCCGACCAACGGCGCCACCGGTGTCGCGCTCGGCGCGGACGTAGTGGTGGCGTTCTCCGAGCCGATCGATCCCGCCAGCGTCAGCGGGGCGTCGGTGCAGCTCCAACTCGGGGCGTTCAACGTGCCCGCGGTGATCACCCTCGAGGGGGGGAACCGGCAGGTCCGGTTCAACCCGACCTCGAGCTTGGGCAACAACGGCGGGTACGCACTCACCGTGTCGAACGCCATCACGGACGTCGCCGGCAACGCGCTGACCCCCGCGCCGTTCCTCAGCGGTTTCACCACCGCCACCGCCACGGCGTCGGTCGCGGATGGAACCGGGGACACCTTCGGCGCAGGCGCGTTCCAGGCCGACGTCACGACGTTTTCGGCCTCGCAGGGCTCCATCACGTTCGTCATCCAGTTCAGCTCGACGATCTCCCCCGCCTCGGCCGGCGCGGCTAATTCGGTCGGCGGATACCTCGACATCGACGCCGATCAGGATTTCACGACGGGCTTTACGCCGAATACCGATGTGTTCCGGCCCGGGACCGGCTCCACCGGTATGGGGGCCGAGTTCGTCGTATTCCTGTTCGACAACGGCAATGGGACGGTGTCGGTCTTCGACGCGGTAACCGAGGTGGGCACGGTGCCGGTGACGTTCGGGACCACCTCCATGACGTTCACGGTTCCGCAGTCGCTGCTCGGCAACGACGACGGCAACGTCAACGTGGCGGCGGTGCTCGGCTCGTTGAGCGAGCCGACCGACATCGCGCCCAACAATGGCCACGTCACGCTCGGGGTGTCCGGCCTCCCGGCGCCGCCGCCGGCTGCGACGCTGCGGCGAGCGCTCGCGAACTCGGTCGTGCCTCGGTGGGGCTCGTGACTCGGTGAACGGGCACTAGGCTCGCGTGGGATCGATCGCCCGCGCTTCCGCCCCCGTGGGCTGCCGCGTCACGGCCCAGTAGATCGCCCACGACACGATGGAAAGTGCCGCGGCGGCGAGGAATGCCGCGCCCGGCACGTGCAGCGGCGCCCCCGGATCGGAGAACCGGCCGAACAGCTGGGCCAGGAACGGTGGGCCCACGATCGAGCTGAGCGAGTAGAGGCTCGCGACCGCGCCCTGGAGCTCGCCCTGCGCGTCGGCCGGGATGCGATGGGACATCAACGCGTTGGTCACCGGCATCACCAGGGCGCCGAACAGCCACGTTCCGAGCCAGGCGAACATCATCCACCCCGCTGTGGCCGTCGCAAACCCCAGGTAGCCCACGGTGGCGATCGCGATGCCGGCGAGCGCCGCGCGCCGCTCTCCGAGGCGCGGGACGAGCACGCGCAGGAGGCCAGCCTGGCTCGTGGCCATCATGACGCCGGCCGTCGCCAGGGAGGCCCCGATCATGGCCTCCGACCAGCCGAATCGGAATTTCGTGTAAAAGGACCAGGTGGCGGGCATCACCTGATGGCCCACCATCCACAGGAACAGCGCCCCGAGTAGGCCAAGCACGACCCGCTGCCGCCGCAGCTGGGCGAGCGTCCCGATCGGGTTGGCGCGCGTCCAGTCGAAGCGGCGGCGCCGCTCGGGTGGGAGCGACTCGGGCAGGAGCATCCAGCCGTACGCGAAGTTGAGCAGGCTCAGCGCCGCGGCCACGAAGAACGGAGTGCGCGGCCCCAGGCTCCCCAGCAGGCCGCCCAGAGCCGGCCCGAGGATGAATCCCCCGCCGAAGGCGGCGCTGAGGATGCCGAAGTGCTGCGCCCGGCGCTCGGGCGGACTGATGTCGGCCACGTAGGCGTAGGCGGGCGTGAACGACGCGCCCGCGATGCCGGCGATCGTGCGGCCGAGGAACAACCACCCGAGCGTAGGCGCGAGCCCCATGACGAGGTAATCCAGGCCCAGCGCGCCGATCGAGAACAGCAACACCGGGCGGCGGCCGAAGCGGTCCGACAGATTGCCGAGCACGGGCGCGCACAGGAACTGGGCCGCCGCGTACACGAACGCGAGCCAGCCGCCGTCGATCGCCGCCCGGCTCACGCTCGCGCCGGTGAGGTCGACGAGCAGCGCCGGCAGCACCGGGATGATGAGCGCGAACCCGATCACGTCGAGCAGGACCGTGATCGTGACGAATACGAGGGCGTGCTTTCCGGGCGCCCGAGGGTTCATCGGGCGGCGGCAAATCGGCGCAGCTCCGCCTCCGACGCGATGAATCCGAACGCGGGCCAGCCCCCCGAGCGGACCGAGCGCTCGAACCACTGACGCGCGTGCGTCGTATCGCCCCGCACCAGGTACCAGTTGCCCACGCCGTAGCTCAGCGTCGCCACTGCGATGTCGGTGGTATCGGTCGGGGTCAGCAGCTGATCGGGGCCGATGAGCCCCCGATACAGTCGCAGCCGCCGCGTGTAGGCGTTCTCCGGTGGCAGGGAGTCGGTGCGCTCGAGGACGGCACGCGCCTCCGCCCGGCGCCCGGCGCGCGACAGCGACATCCACAACCAATCGATGGAGCCGGCTCGCTCCGCGGAGTCCGGCGCCGATGGGAGCGCATGCGCGAACGCATCGGCGGCCTCCGAGAAGTCGCCGCTCACGTATCGTACAATGCCCAGATGGTACCAGCCGGCGTACAGCGTCGAATCGAGCGCGAGTCCGCGGGTCAGATCGGCGCGAGCCTTGTCGAGCTCCCGAATCGAGAGATAGCGGTGCCCGCGCCAGCGGTACACGACGGCATTGTTTGGGGCGATCTCGATCCCTCGGCTGAAGGTGGCGATCGCTTCCCGGTACTGCCGGACGGCCGAACGGGCCAGGCCGAGCTGGATGATGCGGTCGATACTGCGCGGGTCGGCTCCCAACGCGGACTCGGCGCGGGCGACCGCCCCGGTGTCCCGCTGCGAGACGTAGACGACGCCGGCGGGCGAACGATACTGCTCCGTTTGTGCGGCGGTGGCCGCCGGCGCGAGGAGCGCCAGCACCGGGAGGATCGGCCACGGCCGGATCCCGAGCGGTGGAGTCGAGCCGCGCGTGCGGGGCTCCAGGCATGTCATGGTCCGAAAGCCTCCTGGGGTGCGACTCCCTACCATATCGCCCGGTCGACGATTCGTCGAACCGGAGATGGCGGGACCGCCGAGGCGTGCCTATCGTCCGTGGTCAGGCACCCTCAATCCGTAGGGGAGGAAACGGCAGCGTGAGCGCATGATGAAGGCCGCCATCCTAACCGTCGACGACGATCAGGAAGTGGTGAATGCGATCGAGCGCGATTTGCGGTGGCGCTACCGGTCCGACTACCGCATCCTCAAAGCCACCTCCGGTCCGGAGGCCCTGGACACCATCCGGGAGCAGAAGGGACGGAACGGGGCCGTCGCGTTATTTCTGGTGGACGAGCGGATGCCGCGGATGAGCGGCACGCAATTCCTCATCGAGGCGCTCAAGCTCTATCCGGACGCTCGCCGAGTGCTGCTGACGGCGTACGCCGACTCGGAGGCGGCGATCGCGGGCATCAACACGGTGGGCCTGGATCACTACCTCATGAAGCCGTGGGACCCGCCCGAGGAGCACCTCTATCCCGTGCTGGACGAGGCCCTGGCGGACTGGGCCGCGGCGTGCCAGCCCTACGATGGGGATCCGGGTCGCGGGCTCCCGCTGGGCGCCGCGCAGTTACGAGATCCGCGATTACCTCCCGCGCACGCAGACGCCGTATCGGTGGATCGACCTCGAGACGGACGGGGCCACGCGCGAGCTGGTCGAAGCGCTCACCCCGGGCTTCGAGCGGACAGGCGGGCACCAGCTCGCAGATCGAGAATTACCTGGGATTCCCCGGCGGGATCGCCGGCGCGGACCTGGCGCGTCGCGCCACGGCGCAGGCGCGGCGCTTCGGCGCCGAGGTGGTGACGCCGCGCGGCGTGGCCGCGATTCGGGCGGAAGATCCCCGCGTCGTCGCCCTGGATGACGGCACCGAGCTGCGCTGCTATGCGCTGTTGCTCTCGACCGGCATGATCGTGCGACGTCTCGAGGCCCCCTGCGTGGACGCGCTCGCCGGGGCGGGCGTGTACTACGGCGCCGCGCTCTCGGAGGCGGCGGCGTGCCGAGGTGCTGAGGTGGTCATCGTGGGTGGGGCGAATGCCGCCGGGCAGGCCGCCTTGCTGCTGTCGCGCTACGCCAGCCGGGTCACGATGCTCGTGCGTGGCGCGGCGCTCGAGGCGTCGATGTCGGCCTACCTCGTCGCCCGCATCGCGGCTTGCCGAGCGACAATAGCTTTTCGTCGTGGAAATCGCTGGAGGTGAAGTGGCGAGTCGGGAGAATGGTCGCGGTGGACGGTCACCAGCTCCGTCTCCTCCTCGGCCACCACTTGCCCGGGGGTTTCTGTCAGCCGGGAATAGGGCAGCAGCCCGGTCACCTCACCACCGCGCCATTCGAGTGCCTTCCGTCGCCCCGCGTCCCGGTCCATATGAATGGCCAGGTGCCCGGAGAGCACGAAGTGCAGGCTATCGATCTTGTCTCCATGCGTGTAAAAAACCTCGCCGGCAGCCAGGTGGCGCAGTCGGCCGTGCGTGGCCACCCAGGCGATCTGCTCGGGTGGCACGCCACGGAGCTGCGTGTGGTCCTTCAGGCGCTCGACCAGGTCCGCTCGGGAGTTCATCGCGGCGTAAGATAGTACCGCGGGCGAGCACGGGCTTACATTGCTACCCGACTTGCATAAGGTCGTTGAACGATTCCGGGATTCGCTCGTCGCGTGTGGAAGCAGCTGGCGCGCCTGCTCACCGCCTGGCGTGGGAAGAAACGCGCGCCCCCCCTCGCGGAGCTGCCGGTATGGGCGCGCGTGGGCAAGGGCCGCCGGGCACACATCCGGCGCGTCGTGACGCTCCTGGAGGGATGGGCCGACGAGATGGACGCATCGCCGCAGGAGCGGGACCGCTGGTTCCGAGCCGCCTGGCTCCACGACGCGCTGCGGGACGCGCCGCTCCCCGGCGCGAAGACGCACGGAGCCGCGGCCGCCGATCGCGCCTCCAAGTACGGCGAGACCGACCGCGGCGTGCTCGATGCCGTGCGCTATCACAGCGTCGGGTATGCGGGATGGGACGACGTAGGGAGGATGCTGTTTCTTGCCGATTACCTGGAGCCCGGGCGCATAGGGCGTCGCAAGCAGCGCGACAAGCTGGCGCAGCGGGTGCCCCACGACCGGGACCGCGTGCTGCAGGAGGTCGTGGCGCTGCAGATGCGGACGCGGCTGCGCACCGGCCGGCCGATCCACCCGCTCACGCTGGAGTTCTGGAACTCCCTCACCTGGCGTTGAGTGCCACGATAGTCACCGCCTCGGCCCAGAGCTGACCGGGGAGCCCCTCGAAGTCATGATAAGGAAACCCCCTGAACAGGGTTCAGAGGGTCCGTTTGGCGTTACCGGGCAGCTCTAGTGGTTGGTCAGTGGGTTCCGAGCCTGCGTGGTGTCCGGCCGCGCGGTGGTCTGCCGCGCCTTCGGTTTGTTCGTGGTTGTCCGGCTCGAGGCCGGGCGGGCCACGGGTTTGGACGTGGACGAGCTCACCCGGGCGGTGTTTTCCGGCGTCGCGGGTTGATTCTGGCCGCTCGTGCAGGCGGCGAAACCGATCACCACGAGTCCTATGAAGCAGGTCCTCGACATGGTAGTCCTCCCGACGGCGGGTATCGCAAGAATATAGAAGGCCCGCCACGCCGCGCGTAGACGCTGCGGCGTCTGACATCTGACCGGCCGGCGCGTGACATTGCTCACGCTCGGTATTCTGCAACGTGTCGAGCGAGTGGCGAGGGATGAAACGCACGCTCGAGACATGGCGCAACGCGTAACCCGTGGCTGCGACTGCGCTAGCAATTTCACCTCGACGCGGCATACCGCTTGCCTCGTAGACCCCCGGCCGAATACACCCGTATCCCTCCCGCGCCGCTCGTCCAGCTGCCTCGACCACCGCGCGGAGCGCCACCTCTGCAGTGAGGATGATCATGGTCTCGCTCAAGAACCTGCTCGGACACGACGTCAAGATGGAAGCGCTCCCGGCCGAGCTCCGGACCGTGCTCGCGCAGATGCGGCAGGAGCGGACCGCGTTTGAAGCGGCGACGGCCCGCGCGCAGGAATCCGCCCAGCAGTTGGCGCAGCTGTCGCAGCCGATTGCCGAGGCCCAGAAGGTCGTGGGGGAGCTGCAGCCGCGCGTCAAGGCGCTGGAACGGCTCGTCCCCGTGCTGGCGACCTTGGACGAGCAGACGGAAGCGGTGTCGCGCGGCCAGCGCCGCACCGACACCCAGCTCGACCACATGGCGAAGGAGGCGAAGGAACTCCGCACTGAGATCGAGCAGTTGCGCGGGAGCCTCGACGCGGCGCTGGCGCTCAAGAGCGAGGTCGCCGGCCTGCTGGAGCTCACCGGGGGGTTCAAGGCCCTGCGCGGCGACGCCGACGCCCTCGCGGGACAGGTGCGCGACCTCGCGCAAGGGTTCGATCGGGCCCGCCAGCGCCAGGAGGAGCTGCACCGGTCCGGCGACGCGGCCGCCGCACGGATGCAGTCGCTGGAAGAGCGGCAGCAACAGGTGCACGGCGGTGTGACGGCGGCGCAGACCCGGGTGACCGGCCTCGAGCAGGCGTTCGCCCATCTCAACCAGGCCGCCGCCGACGCGGCCGAGACGAAGCACCAGCTCGGAACGCTCAAGGCGCTCGCCGACTACGTGACGCAAAAGGTCTCCGCCTTGGAGCAGCAGCGCGAGACGGTGGACCGCGCGCTCGGCCAGGCGACGCACCTGAGCGACATCCTGCGGGAGATCGATGCGAAGATCCGCACCCACGAGGAGAGTGCGCAGAGTCTGGGCGCGCTCGAGACGCGCGTCACCGAGCTGCAAGCGCTCCACGGCGACCTGCTGGCGCGGTCGCGCGACATCACCGCTCGCCACGACGAGATCGGGCACGCCGATCAGGAGCTCCGCGGCCGGCTGACCGACCTGCGCGACGAGGTGCACCGGACCGTCAAGCGCTTCGAGCTGGAGCATCAGGGCCTCGACGCGGTCGAGCAGCGCATCCTCGGCCTGCGCGGCGCGCTGACGGACATGGAGCGGCACGTGCAGACGCTGGACGAGTCCGGTCGGGCGATCGGCGACGTCCGGTCGCGGGCCGACGGCCTGGCCACGCAACTCAACGGCATCGCCGACCGCGTGGCGGAGCTCGAGCCCCAGGCCGAGCGGGTCGGGGTGGTCCAGGGGGACGCCGAGCGGCTCGCGCACACGGTCGAAGCGATGACCCAGCGCGTGGTGCGGCTCGAAAAGGTGCAGCCGACGGTCGACGCGGTGTTGCGCGACTTTGCGAGCCTCAAGGGGACGCACGAAGCCGTCAAGGACGCTACCGAGCGGATGCAGCTCACCGAAAGCGAGATCGCCCGGGTCCGTGAGGCCCAGGCTGGCACGAAGGCCTGGTTGTCGGGCCTGACCGAATCGATGGACGCCCTCCGCGGCGAGCTGTCGGCGGTCGAAGACATCAAGCCGACGGTCGAGCTGGTGCGGCGCGAGGCCGACCGCCTCGCCCAGTCGATGGCGCAGATCGAGTCGCGCGGCCCGCTTGTCGATCAACTGCACACCAGGCTGTCCGACCTCGCGGCCGGCGCCGCGCAGCTTGAGGAGCGCTCGCGGGGGCTCGGGGCTCGGATGGACTCGACCGATGAGCGGTTCCAGGCCCTGGCGGCGCACGCCGACGATGCGGCGCGGATCGAGAAGCTGGTGCCGGGCGTCGTCGCCGCAGTGGACCGGGCGGAGCGTCGTCTTTCGGAGGTAGACGCCACGGTCGCGTCGCTGGAGGGGCGCGCGCAGAATCTCGAGGGGCTGGCGGAGCAGGCGACCGCGCTGGGCCGGGAGCTGGACCTGCGCCAGGCCTCGCTGGCATCGGCGACGGAGCATCTGGAGCGGGCGTCCGAGTTGCGGGCGGAGGCGGCGGGCATCGCGCAGCAGCTGGAGGAGCGTGCCGAGCAACTCACCGGGGCGTTGGCGACCGCCACCGACCGCACGGCCGGGCTCACATCGACGCTCGACGATTTGGAGGGTCGCGCGGGGAACCTGCGGTTCGTGCAGAAGCGGATGGCCCAATTCGAGGAGCGGCTGGCGAAGTGGCACGGGACCGAAGCCCAGCTCACGCGCGCGCTCGAGCAGGCGGCCCAGCGGCAGATGACGGTCGACGCGCTGCACGCGGACCTCTACCGCCTCTTTGAGGTGGCCGAGCGGACGGTGGACCACGTGCGCGCCATCGCAGGGGCGAAAGAGCAGGTCAATCAGACGCGGGCGATGCTGGAGAACGTGCTGGAGCTGGTGAGCCATGCGCACGACGCGGCGAACGCGCTCGATCATCGGAAGCGGCAGATCGAGCTGGCCGAAAGCCGGCTCGCCCGGGTGGAGGCGCTGCTCGCCGACATGGAGTCGAGTCTCGAGACGCTGCACGGCCAGAAGGGGTTCCTCGATCAGGTGATCGAGAAGGCCGGGACCCTCGAGTTCTACGCGAAGCAGGCCGAGGGGCTCATCACGCTGCTACGGGAAAGCGGGGCTCCGGACCGTGTCCGGGGTACCGGCGGGCTCCCCCGCCAGGAAGCCGCCGGTGTGAAAAGCGCGTAAGCCCTGTGTTCGCGGCTGCTTTCATGCGATATTTCCCGTGCCGGTCTGCGGTTGGGTGCCTGCCGCGACCCTTCGTGCGCCGCTCCAAACGGGAGGTATCGCCGTGCCTGCAGCCATGCCGCTCAAGCATCCCATCCCGGTCGGGCGGCTGGTGCTCCGCCGGCTGCGGGAGCTCAAGCGCACGCCGCGCGAGCTCGCGGACGCCGCGAGGGTGTCGGAGGCCTACATCACCGAGCTGGTGGCGGGTCGGCGCCGGCCGCCCGCGCCGGGGAGCGACGTGTATGTGACGATGGGGAAGTTCCTCGGACTCCATCGCGACGACCTCCCCTCGTGCGCGCGCGCCGAGCGCGCGGCGGATCGCCCCGGCCGGCGTCGGCCGGCGCCCGAGGTCCGGCGATTGGTGCTCGAGCTGTGCGACCCGCAGCAGGCCCGGACGCTCGGCCGGCGGCTGGCCCGTCCCGACGGCGCGGAGCTCGAGTGGGTAATCGTTGCCCGCCTGCTCGAGGTGGCCCGGGGCTTCGTGACCCGGCGGCTGGAAGACGAGGTGGGCATGCGCGTGGCCGCGAGCCGGGAGGGCCGGTCGTATCTCGACATTCGCATGCGGCTGCTCGAGTTCCTCGATGCGGTCCCCGACTCCGTCACGATGGAGGATTGCGAGGACTTCGTGCGATCCCGCATCGCCGCTTGGGAGATCGACCTGGAGAGTCGGGCGATGCGGATCTTGCTGCGGTCGTAGGCAGCGGGCGCTAACGCGCGAACGGCGCCGTCCGGATGGACGGCGC
>JBOHSO010000376.1:0-5279 GCA_050921685.1 Gemmatimonadales bacterium | reverse complement strand
GGCGATCGACCTGGGGGCGTTCACGCCGTTCCTGTGGGCGTTCCAGCAGCGCGAGCTGATCTACAATTTGCAGGAGACGTGGACCGGCGCCCGCCTCACCACCAGCCTGACCCGCATCGGCGGGATGATGGCGGATATTCCCGACGACTTCGTCACCGGGTTGCGCGAGTTCACGCGGACGTTCCCCGACACCTTAGGCGAGATCGACCGCGTGCTGACGCGGAATGCGATCTGGGCGGGCCGGACGCAGGGCGTCGGGGTGTTGACGGCCGCGGAGGCGATCAATTATTCGCTGTCCGGCCCGATGCTGCGGGCCAGCGGCGTGCCGTGGGACCTGCGCAAAGACGTCCCGTACCTCGACTACGAGACGTACGACTTCGAGATCCCGGTCGGCGAGCACGGCGACGTGTACGACCGCTACCTCGTCCGTTTGGAAGAGTGCCACCAGTCGAACCGGATCCTCACGCAGGCGCTGGACCGGCTCCCCGACGGACCGGTGAACGTGGACGATCCGCGCGTCATCCTGCCGCCCAAGTCGCGCGCGATGAGCGACATGGAAGCGATGATCTTCCATTTCAAACAGGTGATGGAAGGCGTGCCGGCGCCGGTGGGCGAGGTGTATCTCGGGATCGAGAACCCCAAGGGAGAGCTCGGGACCTACTTCGTGTCCGATGGCACGGCGAAGCCGGTGCGCTGGCGCATCCGGCCCCCCTCGTTCATCAATCTCGCGGCGATCTCCAAGATGGCCGAGGGGCACCTGCTGAGCGACCTGATCGCGATCAACGCGTCGGTGGACATCGTGATGGGAGAAGTGGACCGGTGAGCCGCACCACGCCCCCGACGGCCGGGACGGAGACGGCCCAGCCGGTGTTCGCCGGCCAGACGCTCGCGGAGCTGCAGCAGATCCTGACGCGATACCCCGACAAGCAGTCGGCGCTCTTGCCCGCGCTCTGGCTGGTACAGGGCGTGCGCGGCTGGATCTCCGACCGTGACATGGCCGAAGTGGCCGAGGTGCTGGGCCTCACCCCCGCCTACGTGAAGGGCGTCGTCACGTTCTACACGATGTTCCACCAGCACCCGGTGGGGAAGCACTTCGTGCAGGTGTGCACCACGTCGCCGTGCAGTCTGTGCGGCGCCGAGGACGTCGTGCAGGCGTTGTTGCAGCACACCGGGACCCGGGAGCTGGGTGCCACGAGCCCCGACGGCCAGTGGACGGTGATCGAGGTGGAGTGCCTCGGCGCCTGCGGCTTCGCGACGCCCATCTTGATCGACGACGACTTTATCGAGAGCGTGACGCCCGAGCGGGTGGCGGAGATCGTGAGGAAGTACACGTGACAACCGATTGCGGAATGCGGAATGCGGAACGCGGAATAGCAGAGCCGGGTCCGAGCCGCGATGGTGGCTCCGAGGCTCCACCGTCGCGCGATCCATTCCGCAATCCGCAATCCGCAATCCGCAATCGTTATCGGGGAAGGGGGAGGTAGTGGGCTATCCGCACAAGCCTCACCCGAAGGAAACCGTCCTCCTCTCCAAGTATTTCGGCGACGCCGATGCGAGGAGCTACAAGGGGTGGGTGAAGCGGGGTGGCTATGAGGCGCTGCGTGCCGCGCTGAAACGGGATCCGAACGCGATCACGGAGGACGTGAAGCAATCGGGGCTGCGGGGCCGCGGCGGCGCGGGCTTTCCGACGGGGCTCAAGTGGTCGTTCATGCCCAAGGAAAAGAAGAAACCCCACTACCTGTGCGTGAACGCCGACGAGTCCGAGCCGGGCACGTTCAAAGATCGCGAGATCATGCGGTGGACGCCGCACGCCCTGTTGGAAGGCTCCGCCATCGCGGCGCACGCCATCCGGGCGGAGGTGGTCTACATCTACATTCGCGGCGAGTTCACCGAGCCGTTCGCCATCATGCAGCGGGCGCTCGAGGAGGCCAATATCGCGAAGGTGTTCGGGGACATCAAGGTCTACCTGCACCGCGGCGCCGGCGCCTACATCTGCGGGGAAGAGACAGCGCTGATGAACTCGATCGAGGGCAAGCGCGGCAACCCGCGCATCAAGCCGCCGTTCCCCGCGGCCTTCGGGGTCTTCGGGATGCCCACCACGATCAACAACGTGGAGACCCTGGCGGCGGTGCCGCACATCCTCACCAAAGGCGCCGATTGGCACAAGTCGCTGTGCCTGTCCAACCCCAAGAGCACCGGCACCAAGCTCTTCTCGGTCTGCGGCCACATCGCCCAACCGGGCAACTACGAAGTGACGATGGGATTCCCCCTCCGCGACCTGCTGTACGAGCTGTGCGGCGGCATGCGGCCCGGTCGCTCGCTGAAGGCGTGCATCCCGGGCGGGTCCTCGGTGCCGATCTTGAACCGCGAGGAGAGCGAGCGCACGCTGCTCGATTACGAGGGGTGCGTCGAGCAAGGCACGATGCTCGGCTCGGGCGGCGTGATCGTCTTCGACGACTCGGCCGACATGGTCTACCAGATCATGCGGCTCGCCCGATTCTACGCGCACGAGTCGTGCGCACAATGCACGCAGTGCCGCGAAGGGACCGCCTGGACCACCAAGATCCTCGAGCGCATCCTCGCGGGGCAGGGCAAGTCGAGCGACCTCGACCTGCTGCTCGAGCTTTCGGAGAGCATGACCGGCAAGACGATCTGCGTCCTGTCGGACTCGTGCGCGGCGCCGGTGGTGAGCGGGATCAAGAAATTCCGCAGCGAGTTCGAGGATTACATCGCGGGCCGCCGCAAACCGGTGATGGCGGCGTGAGGCTGAGCGCCGATGGCTGACGGCTCGATCACCCTGACGATCGACGGCGTCCCGGTGAGCGTCCCGCCGGGGACGCTGGTCATCGAGGCCGCGAAGCAGGCGGGCGTCCTCGTGCCGCACTACTGCTATCACCCTGGGCTCTCGGTGGCGGGCGTGTGCCGCATGTGCCTGGTCCACGTCGAAAAGCAGCCGAAGCTCGCGATCGCCTGCGCGACGCAGGTGGCCGAAGGGATGGTCGTCAGCACCCAGCACCAGGACGCGAAGGCCGCGCGGCAGGGCGTGCTCGAGCTACTGTTAATCAATCACCCGCTCGACTGCCCGATCTGCGATCAGGCAGGCGAGTGCGAGCTGCAGGACTACGTGTTCCAGGAGGGACGGGCGGGCACGCGATACACCGAGTACGCCAAACGCTTCAACCCGGTGGAGGACTTCGGTCCGGACGTGCTGTACGTGCCGAACCGCTGCATTCTGTGCACCCGCTGCGTCCGCTTCATGGAGGAGGTCGCCCAGGAGCCCGTGCTCAACGTGTCCGAGCGCGGTGACCGTGCCTACATCGGGATCCATCCCGACGTCCGGCTCGACCACCCCTGGGCCGGCAACGTGGTGGATCTCTGCCCGGTCGGGTCGCTGCTCTCCAAGGACTTCCTGCACAAGGCACGCGCCTGGGAGCTCGACAAGGCGGCTTCGGTGTGTACCGGCTGCTCACAGGGATGCAACGTCACCCTCGATCTGCGTGACCAGACCGTGGTGCGCGTGCGGCCGCGACCGAACCTCGAGGTGAACCGCTACTTCATGTGCGATCACGGTCGCGCCACGTACCGCGCGCTGAACCGTGGTGACCGGATCGAGGCCCCGCTGGTGCGGCACGGGGCCGAGCTGCGCGCCGTGGACTGGGACGAAGCGCTTGCCCGCATGCGCACGCTGCTCCAAGACGCGCGCGGGTCGGCCGTGACGATCGCCAGTCCCCGGGCCTCGACCGAAGCGTTGTTCCTGGCGCGGCGGCTCTGTGCGCGCCTCGATTGGAGCGGCGCGTTCCAGGTGGTCATGGGGGAGGAAGCGCCGCTCGCCGGCGTGCCGAATCTGGCGCTGCGGGCCGAGCGCGCACCGAACGCGGCGGCGGCCACGTTGCTCGGGTACACGCGCGACATCGACCGGGTGCTGACGGCCGCGCAGTCGGCCGCGCTGGTGCTGGTCGTGGATGAGTCAACGCTCGCCGTGCCGACCACGGGCGCGCTGCTCTACGCGGGGACCGCGCTGCCCGAGAGCGCTCGGCATGCCGCGGTCGTCCTGCCGCTCGCCAGCATGGCCGAGGAGGACGGCACCTACGTGAACCGGGACGGCCGGGTGCAGCGCTATTTCCAGGCGAAGCCCGCACCCGGGATGGCGCGGCCCGCGTGGTGGGCGTTGGGCGCGCTGGTGGCCGTGCTCGAAGGCGGTGAGGCCGCCGGGTCGGCGGCGGAGGTGTTCGACCAGCTGGCCGCCACCGTGGACGCGTTCGCCGGGCTGACCTACGGGAACCTGGGGATGACGGGGAAGCTGGTGGGACCGGCGGCGGCCAAGGCCGGGGTGCCGGCATGATCTTCTTCCTGGTCTCCTCGATCGTGAAAATCGTGGTCGTGTTCACGGTGATCATGGTCGGGGTGGCGCTGATCACGCTCGCCGAGCGGCGTATCTGCGCGTTCATGCAGGACCGGCTCGGCCCCAACCGCGTCGGCCCATTCGGACTGCTCCAGCCTGCGGCCGATGGGCTGAAGAACATCTTCAAGGAAGAGACTTATCCCGCCACCGCGGACCGGTGGCTGTTCATCCTCGCCCCGGCGATGTCCTTCGTGCCGGCGCTGCTCACCTTCGCCGTGATCCCGTTCGCCGCGCCGCTGCCCACGAAGTGGGGCGAGGTGCCGATGGTGGTCGCGGATCTGCCGGTGGGCTTCCTCTACATCCTGGCGATCAGCTCGCTCGGAGTGTACGGCATCGTGCTCGCCGGCTGGTCGTCGAACAACAAGTATGCCCTGCTCGGCGGGTTACGTGCTTCGGCGCAGATGATCTCCTACGAGATCGCGATGGGCCTGAGCATCGTGGCGGTGTTGCTCGTCGCGGGCAACGTCACCCTGTCCGACGTCGTGGCCAAGCAGCAGGGCTCGATCCTGCAGTGGAACGTGTTCCCGCTCGCGCTCGCCTACTTCATTTTCACCGTGGCCGCGTTCGCCGAGACGAACCGCGTGCCGTTCGATCTGCCGGAGGCCGAGGGAGAGCTGATCGCGGGCTATCACGCCGAGTACAGCGCAATGAAGTTTTCGATGTTCTACATCGCGGAGTATTCGAACATGGTCACCGCGTCCGCCCTGATGGCGACGCTGTTTTTCGGCGGCTGGGACGTTCCGTTCACCGGATGGGACTCCGCGCCTCCGCCGACGGTGTGGAAGACGGCGGCGACGGGACTCATGTTTTTCCTCAAAACGTCCTTCTTCGTGTTTCTGTACATCTGGGTGCGCTGGACGCTGCCGCGGTTCCGCTA
>JBOHSO010000375.1:0-1712 GCA_050921685.1 Gemmatimonadales bacterium | reverse complement strand
GTTGATGCCCTCCACCACCTCCGGCTCGCGCGCCCAGATCGTGACGGGCAGATCCTTGCGAGCCAGCAGGTCCGCCAGCGTGGTGCCCCACGCGCCTGCCCCGAATACGCTCACCGCGTGCCCGCCGCTCACGAGGGCTCCTTGCGAGTCCGGAAGCGGTTCTCCGTGCCCGCCAGCAGGCGGCGGATGTTGGCCCGGTGCGAAAACACGATGAGCAGCGCCAGGGCCACGCTGGCCCACAGGGTCGGCGTCGGATCGGGGCGCGTCAGGCGCACCAGCAGCGGAAAGGTGGTAGCCGCCAGGATCGAGGACAGCGAGACGTAGCCCGTGAGCCACAAACAGAGCCCCCACACCGGCAGCGCGATCGCCACGGCGAGCGGTGCCAACGCCACGAACATCCCGGCGGCCGTGGCTACGCCCTTTCCGCCTCGAAAGCCGACGAACGGCGAGAACACGTGCCCGAGCACCGCGGCGATCCCGAGAGCGACGGCGAACCACGGCCCGCCCCCTCCCCACGAGGCGAACAGGGCCACCGGAACGGCCCCCTTGGCAATGTCGATCAGCGCCACCGGAATGGCCCAGCGCCACCCGAGCACGCGGTAGACGTTCGTGGCGCCGAGGTTCTTGCTACCGTGCTCGCGCAGATCGATTCCCCGCGCCAGCCGCCCGGCCAGAAACGCGGTAGGGGTCGCCCCCAGGACGTACGCTGCGAGCAGCAAGAGCGCGACCGTCACGAGCGCGCTCGCCTCCGGCGCCGGAACTTCACGTTCACCGGCGCCCCCGTGAACGCCCAGGCCTCCCGGAAGCCGTTCACGAGGTACCGCGTGTAGGACTCCGGAATCGCGTCCGGGCGACTGGCCACGATGGCGAAACGCGGCGGCGCGGTGCCGATTTGCGACCCGTAAAACAACCGCACGGACTCCCCCACCGGCTGCGGCGGCTGCTGGCGCTGCACCAGGGACCCGAGCACCCGGTTCACCTCCGCCGTCGGGACGCGCTTGTGGCGCTCGCCGGCCACCGTGAGGATGAGGTCGAACAGCTTGGTCACGCGCTGGCCGCTCTTGGCCGAGATGTACAGGAACGGGATGAAGTTCAAGAAGGGCGCCCGCGTGGCGAGCTCCTCCTGTCCCCGCACGGCCGTGTTCGCGTCCTTTTCTTCGATCAGGTCCCACTTGTTCACGGCGACGATCACGCCGGCGCCGCGCTCCCAGGCATCGCCGATGATCTTGAGATCCTGCGCATGCATCCCGTCCTTCGCGTCGACCACCAGCACGCAGACGTCGGCGCGCTCCATCGCGCGAGCCGTCCGCAGGGTGGCGTAGAACTCGATGTCGTCCTGCACTTTGCTGCGCTTGCGCAGGCCGGCGGTGTCGATGAAGACGATCTGGTGCCCGTCGTAGGATAACGGCGTGTCGATCGCGTCGAGCGTCGTTCCGGGCTGCTCCGCCACCACCATCCGCTCCTTTCCCAGCAGGCGGTTCAACACGCTGGACTTGCCGACGTTCGGCCGCCCGATGATCGCCACGTGGACGGCCGCCTCGTCCGTCGCGCCGTCCTTCCCCGGGAGCAGCTCCGTGAGACGGTCGAGCAGGTCCCCGGTGCTTTTTCCCACCGCGGCCGAAACCGGGAACGGATCGCCGATCCCGAGCTCGTAGAACACGAGGTGGCGGCGGTCGTCGGGGAGGCGATCCGCCTTGTTGGCGACGAGGAGC
>JBOHSO010000374.1:0-1822 GCA_050921685.1 Gemmatimonadales bacterium | reverse complement strand
GGCTCGAGCATCACCCACGCCGACCAGCGCACCAGCTCGGCCAGGGCCGACCGCCGATCCAGCGGCTCGGCGACGGTCCATCCAGCTCCCACCGACGTGAAGATAACGATCGCCGGCACGACGAGGGGGGTCCAGTCGCCGCCCAAGTCTTCCGGCCAGTACCCCACTTTGCCGCGGGCCGGGAGCACCACCCCGCCGGCGCGCGCCAACAGCCGCCGGCCGCCGTCGCGCAGGGCGATCGGTGCGCGGCACGTGTGCACCAGGACGCCGTCACCCTGGCGCTCCAAAAACGCCGCATCGTCCGTTCCGACCTGCCATCCCCACGCCGCGAGAAGTGCGGCGGTGGTGGACTTGCCGGCGTGCGCATTGCCGGCGACGAGCCACCCCCGCCCATTCGGATCGATCGCGGTCGCGGCGTGCACATGGTGCCAGCCCGCCCGGCGCAACAACACGACGAGCACCGCCATCAGGAAGACGCGTGTGCACGACTCGAGCCGCTCGACGGCGGCCGCCGAGAGCTTCACCCACGCCGTCCGGCTCTCGGCGGACACCTCGGCCCACGCCGGCGCCTCCTCCCACGCCAGCCGAATCCCGCGCTCGTTCGGTCCGCGTGCAAAGCGCACAGTTGGCTGCTCGAACACCGTCTCCGCGAGCTCCGGGAGCACGTCGTCCGTCACCGCGACCTCCAGGGCGAGCCCGGGCGGCGCGTCGATGCGCAGGCCGTCGAGCCACGCCCCCAGGGCAGAGCGGACCTGCGGGTCGTCGCAGCGGACGTGAAAGCCGGCGGTGGTCATAGGTGGGAACGAAGGCGTCCGAACGCGACACGCGCCAGATCGCGCGACGCGATCTGGCGCGTGGTGCACGTCGACCGGCGGGTCAGCTTCGGCGGCCGCGGCTATCGTGGCGACGACGATTGCCGCCGCGATAGTTCCCACCGTGTCGATGGGTGTTGCCAGTCGGCCCGCCTTGCGTGATCAACGTCACGCCGGCCAGCGACGCCTCCTCCTTCAGCTTCGGGGTGACGAACGGTCTACGAATCTGCTTCTGACTCACTGCGGCCTCCCAGGCGCCTGGTCGTAATTACGCTAGCTTGCCGCTCGACACCCCGCAAGGTTTGGGAGGTCCGCGTCGGTGTTGCCTGAACGATGCATGTTGCGAGCACGAGACACGCGCCAGATCGCGCGACGCGACCTGGCGCGTGCTGAGTTGTCCGGCAGGTTAGGCTGCGCGGCCGCTCTGGCTTGCGGCGGTGCGTCTGCTGGACACGGTCTGCTCGCGCGTTGTGCTGCCAGACGAGATCAGCGTCACGCCAGCGAGCGACGCCTCTTCCTTGAGCTGTGGGGCGACAAAGGGTGTGCGAGTCTGCTTCTGGTTCACTTCGGCCTCCAGGATGCATGCGTGATCGATTACGGGGGCACAGTGCCACCGACCACACACGTTGCAAGGTTCGGGCCTCAGCAGGCCTGTGGAGTTTGCGGCACAATGCATTGGCTCGAAACGAGTTACTGGGCGGCCGGGGGTGAGGCGCGGGCCGAGCGGCCACAGGGGGACGGGTCGACGTGGCACGGCCACCACGCGCCGCGCCCTCGGACACCCTTCGCAGTGACGTGCATCACGATTCGGCTCCAGCGTCAATGAAACCGGGCGGTGGGTTGACGCTTCGCGAGGGTTCCAGGGAGTTCGCCGTCGACACGGGCGGCTCGGATCTCGCGCTTCCGACCGTCATCGCGCCCGCGCGAGGGCAACACCTCCGGCGTTTTGAAGCTGATCCTCAAATACTTCGCCTACTCGTGGCACTCTATTCAGGTGACCGGGACAACGT
>JBOHSO010000373.1:0-4067 GCA_050921685.1 Gemmatimonadales bacterium | reverse complement strand
GGGTGAGAGTGGTGACCGCGTTGGGGACCGCCATGGTGGGAGTGGCGTTGGCACGGGCGGAGCTCGAGCGCGGCACCCCTCGCGCGCGCCTCGCGGACGTGCTGTTTCGCCACATCCTGTCCGCGCGTCCGTTCGGGCTACGCGGGTACAAGGTCGAAGCCGCGCAGTGGGCCGTGTGGGGCGAGCGCTGGCAGGCCCCTGAGCTGCGGCGAGCGCTGCGCCTCGCCCTGGCGACCGACGGGGCGCTCAAGAGCACGGGCGTTTCGGACGAGGGCGGCTTGGTGCGGCAGTTGGTGCTGTCGCTCGCGGTGCAGGTGCGGGAGGCAGCGTGAGCGGTGATCGGTCGCTCCGCCGAAGGATCGGCCGGCGGATAGCCGCGGGGGTGGTCCTGGCCGCCGGCGCGACGGCACCGCTGGCCGCTCAAGCTCCGTCGGACGCACGGCTGGTGGTCGCCATCAACATCGCGCAATCCGGCCGCGCCGACTCGGCGCGCGCCCTGGTGCGTCAGCTGCTCGCCACGCTCGCTCCAGGCGATTCGGTGTACCCACAGGCGCTGTTTGTCCAAGGCGGGATGCTCGCGCCCGACGCAGCGACCGCCGCCACCAGTCTGCAGCGAGTCGTGGTGGAGTACGGAACGTCGCCGTGGGCAGACGACGCGCTGCTGCGCCTGGCCCAGTTGTTCGAGGCACAGAACGATCCCGCCGCGGCGGTCCAGGCAGTGGAGCGGATGCGGCGCGACTATCCCGACTCGCCGCTCTTGCCCCGGGCGGCATTCGTTGGTGCCCGGGCGGCGTTCGATTTGCGGGACGAGGCGCGCGGCTGCGGATACGTGGACGCGGCGCTCACCGGGTCGGGGGGCGACGTCGAGTTCAAGAACCAGGTGACCTTCTATGCGGCGCGCTGCAACAGGCTCGTGTCGGCCACGACGGGCGATTCGGGTTCGCTGTCGCGGCCGCGCTATGCGGTGCAAGTGCTCGCCGGAAAGAGCGCTCCCCAGGTCGATGAGTTGCTGACCCGCCTCAAGACGATGGGCTACGAGGCGCATGTGGTGCGCGATTCGTCCGGTTTCCTCAAGGTCCGTGTGGGCCGTTACCCGACCCGCGACGCGGCGCAGCGCGCGCAGGCCCAGCTCAAGACGCGGCTGGGCGGCCAGCCGTTCGTGGTCGAAGAGCCATGAGCCCCCAGGCGGCCTCGCGGACCGCCGGCCCGCCGCCTGCCGACACCCCACTGATGCAGCAGTACCGCGAGATCAAAGCCCGGCACCCGCACACGATCTTGTTTTTCCGCATGGGGGATTTCTACGAGATGTTCGAGGATGACGCCAAGCTCGCCGCTCGCGACCTCGGCCTCACCCTCACGTCGCGCAATAACGGCGGCGCGGCCGACGTACCGCTCGCGGGGGTGCCGGTGAAGGCGGCGGCCGAGTACCTGCGACGCCTCATCGCGAAGGGCCATCGCGTCGCGATCTGCGAGCAGGTCGAGGATCCCCGCCTCGCCAAGGGGTTGGTGCAGCGCGAGGTGGTCGAAACGCTGTCGCCGGGAGCGATCCTCGCCGACGATTGGCTCGAGCGGAACCGAAACAATTTCCTGGTCGCACTCGCGCCGCGCGGCACGGTCGTCGGCCTGGCCGCCCTGGACCTGACGACCGGCGAGTTCGCGCTCGAGGTGGTCCCGCCCGAGGACCTCGCGGCAGCCTTGGCACGCTACGAGGCGCCGGAGCTGGTGCTCCCGGCTTCCACCCCACTCCCCCCCTCGGCCGCCGGAGCCGCGCACAGCGAGCGCGAAGCCTGGGAGTTCGATCCGGAGCTCGCACGCGAGGACCTGGGGAGGACTTTCGGGCTGGCCTCGCTGGACGGTTTGGGCGTGGAAGCCGACGACGCTCCCGCGCTGGGAGCCGCCGGAGCGTTGCTGCGCTACGTCCGGGAGCTCAAGCCCGGCGGACTGCCGCACCTCGCGCGCCCCCGACTGGTGCGTCGCGGCGACGTGCTGCCGCTCGACGAAATGACCCGCCGCAACCTGGAGCTGATCGAGCCGCTGCGCCCCGGCGCCACGGGCGTCACCCTGCTCGAAGCCATCGATCGGACACTGACCCCGATGGGCGCGCGGCTGCTGCGCCGCTGGCTGCTGGCGCCACTCGTCGAACCGGCCGCGATCAACGCCCGGCTCGACGCGGTGGAGGTATTGTGCACCGACGCCAACGGTCGCGATCAGCTGCGCGAGGCCATCGACGGGGTACGCGACCTCGAGCGGCTCGCGTCCCGCGCCGCCATGGGCCGCGCCACCCCGCGCGAACTCGGCTCATTGCGCGATTCGATCCTCCGGCTCCCCGAAGGCGGGGCCGCCCTCGACGCCCTCGTGGGTCGCGAGCGCGCCACGTTGCTGGAGCGCGCTGCGGACGAGCTCGATCCGTTGGCCGACCTGGGAGTCGAGTTGGAGCGAGCCCTCGTGGCACGCCCGCCGGCGCAGGCGTCCGAGGGGGACGCCATCCGCCCCGGCTACGACGCCGAGTTGGACGAGCTGCGGGACACCCGCGACGGCGGCAAGCAGTACATCGCCTCCCTGCAGGCGAGTGAGCGCGAGCGCACCGGAATTGGTTCACTCAAGGTCGGCTACAACCGGGTGTTCGGCTATTACATCGAAGTCACGCGAACCAACCTCGATCATGTGCCGGCCGACTACGAGCGGCGTCAGACGCTCACCGGAGCGGAGCGGTTCGTTACGCCGGAGCTGAAGCAATACGAGGCCAGGGTGTTGGGTGCCGAGGAGCGGATCGCCACCCGCGAGGCGGAGTTGGTGGACGCGCTGCGCCGCCGCGTGGGGGAGGCAATCGCCCGGGTGCAGCGCACCGCCGCGGCGCTGGCGCGCCTCGACGTCTGGGCCGGGCTGGCCGACGTGGCGCAGCGCGAGCGGTACGTGCGACCCGACGTGAACGCGGGCTTCACGCTGGTGCTGGAGGGGAGCCGCCACCCCGTTGTGGAACGCATGATGCCGCGCGAAACGTTCATCCCCAACGACGTTCGGCTGGACGATGCGGCGCGCGTGATGTTGCTCACCGGCCCCAACATGGCGGGCAAGTCCACTCTGCTGCGCCAGGTGGGCCTGTGTGTGCTCCTCGCTCAAATCGGCGGTTTTGTGCCGGCGCGGCGGGCGGTGATCGGGGCCATCGACCGCCTGTTCACCCGCGTCGGCGCCTCCGACAACCTGGTGCGCGGGCAGTCCACTTTCATGGTGGAGATGAGCGAGACGAGCGCGATCCTGCATGGCGCCACCGCCAGAAGCCTCGTGCTGCTCGACGAGATCGGCCGAGGGACGTCGACCTACGACGGGGTCGCGATCGCCTGGGCCGTGACCGAGTGGCTGCACAACCAGGTCGGCTGCAAGACGATCTTCGCGACGCACTACCACGAGCTGACTCAGCTCACCGAGGAGCTGGCCCACGCCCGCAATTTCAACGTCGCCGTGCGCGAGGCGGGCGAAGAGATCGTGTTCCTGCACCGGCTCGAGCCGGGTGGCGCCGACCGCTCTTATGGGATCCAGGTCGGCCGCCTGGCCGGCCTCCCCGCCCCCGTGGTGGCCCGCGCCTGGCAGGTGCTCAAGTTGCTGGAAGCGGGGCATCACGTCGCCGACCGCGCCGCGCCGCCGTTACCGGATGCGGCGCAGCTCGGCTTGTTCGCCGGCGAGGTCGTTCCCCGTGCCTGGCTCGAGGAGTTGGCGGGGCTCGACGTCAACACACTATCGCCGCTCGAAGCGCTCACCCGCCTCGCCGCCTGGCAGCGGCGCCTGCAGGAGGGTGCCTGAGGGCGCTCGCCCGATGGCTCGCCCTCGCGGCGCTCGCATGCGGGGGCGCATCGCCCCGCCCCAACTCCGGCACGGCGCCCGCCGAGGAGCCTCCGGTTGCGCTCAATGCCGAGCCCGCGGTGCAGTACCCCCCGGATCTCTATGACCGGCGCATCGAGGGAGATGTCGTGCTGCGCCTCTACGTCGACTCGACCGGTCAACTGGTCCCCGAATCGACCCGCGTGGCCGAATCGAGCGGCCAAGCGGCGTTCGACTCGGCGGCAGTCCGC
>JBOHSO010000372.1:0-6782 GCA_050921685.1 Gemmatimonadales bacterium | reverse complement strand
CCACCGGCGATGACGCGCGCCTGTGCGGCGACGCGCAGGTCGGTGGTTTCGATGAGCGGTGCCGGTCCGAGGAACTCGCGCAGGGCTAGGCGCCGGTTGGGAAGCCGATAACTGGCCCGGAGCCGGTCGGCGGCTTCGCGTTCCACGACCAGCGTATCGGCGACCAGGTGTTGGCGGCCGCCGTCCAGCTCGAGCCCGTCGAGGGTGGCGCCGCCGAGCCGGAAGCGTCGGACCGGCCGCGACTCCCGCCGGGGCGCCACACCGGCAGCGAGCAGCGTAAGGGCGATCACGTCCCCCGCTGCCGGTGACGCGCTCGCGCGCGCGAGGCGGAGGGTATCGCGGCGGCGGAAGTTCTCGTAGGCGATTTCGAAGGCCGTGCGCTCCACGGAGTAGCCGAGCGGCGACGTGGCCCGAACGACGCGGCCCTGCCCGTCGATCCAGGTCGTCAGCGGGCCGGCACCCCCGTCGAGGTCGACCCGATACGCGCGGACGGTATCGGAGTGCACGGCCACCCAGGCCATCGCGGTCGAGTCGTAGTCGGCGCTGTCGGCCACGATGAGCGTGGACTCGGCGGTGACGCGTACTTGCACGCCGTGCTCGGTGAGCGTGAACGGGTCGAGCAAGCGCGTGGACACCGCGCGTCCGATGCGCAGGTCCCCGCCGAACGCCAGGCGCAACGGCAACAGCGAGGGGAGCACGATGGGACGGGGGGGCTTCGCGCTACTGGAGAACGAGTCGCCGTCGGATCGGATGGTGAGATGGAACGAACTGTCGTCCGAGATCGTGGCACGCGTCGCGAACCGCCCGACATCGCCGTTCACTTCGGCGGTCAGGCCGAGCAAGTGCAGCGCTCGGTCGAGCGTCGCCACGCTCCGGCCTTCGGTCCGGTACAGCCGTCCCAGCGCCGGCACGTCGAACACCAGGACGTCGACCACGCGGATCGAATCGATCAAGGTGTCCACGGTCGTCGAGGCATAGCCGAGCTGCTGGGCGCCCAGGGAAAGGCGGTAGAAGAGTGCCCCGGGGGAGACCGCGAGGGCCGCCTCGGCGAGCCGAGCGCCGCTGGAGCGGAAATACTCGCGCTTGAACAGCCAGCCGAGTGACACCGCCCAAGCGGCGAAGATCAACCCGGCCCAGTGGCGGCGGGTCAGGACAACCTCGCGCGCAGACGTCGCAGCACGTCTTCGAACACTTCGCGCTGGTCCTCGTTTTCCACGACGAAGGCGACCTCGGGTGGGGCGGGATCCGAGGCCGGCAGCTCGTGCAGCACCGAGACGAGGATTTCCGCGGCGTCCTCCAGCGAGAGGTTGCCGGCGCCGATGCCGATCGGGGGCACGCTGAGGCGGGCAAAGCCCCATTCTCGAGCGCGTTCCAGCGCCGAGCGCCACGCGCGGGCCACGCCGCGCCGCGAGATGGGCTCGTCCCGGCTCTGGATGACGGCGTGAATGACGAACTCGGCGGGGAGATCACCGCCGGCGGCGGTGACGACGGCGGCGCCGACCACCAGCTCGGTGTGCAGCTCCATCTGATGCTGGAACTCGGTGCCGCCCAACTGCTCGAGCCGGCGCAGCGCCGGCGTGGTCGGCTCGAGCTGCGCGGTGGCGGGACGGACGATGGCGTCGGCGGGAAGGAATGCGAGGTCGTCCACAACCACGCGGATCACCGCGCGTCGACCTCCCGGGAGCGTCGGTACATGCGCGTGGCGTCCTCGGGGCGATGCATCCGGTCCAGCACGACGCCCTGGCCGTACAACGCCTTCGCGTGGCGTGGGTCGAGCTCGGCGGCGCGACGAAACGCCGTGAGGGCACCGTGCAGATCGTCCACGTGGTTCAACGCCTCGCCCAGGTAGAACCACGCCGTGGGGCTCCAGCTTTCGGCCTCGACCATCCGGCGCAGGTGCGGGACCGCGTCGGCCCACAAGCCTTTGCGCAGCAGCACGATCCCGAGCGCCGTCCCCGCCGTGACGTTGGCGGGGTCGAGGGTCAGCGCCTGCTCGAGGTCGACGCGCGCGCCGGCGTAGCGGCCCATGGCGCCGAGCTGCGTCGCGCGCTCGACGAGCAACGCGACGCTGAGAGGGTCCGCCGCGAGCGCCGCGTCCAGCGCAGCCAACGCGCGCTCGGCCTCGGAGCCCCCGGCCTCAGGGACCGTGCCGGTGCCGTTGCGCTTCGCGCTGCCGGTACTCGTCCGCTTCCCGTTTCCGTTCGGCGAATGGGTGTCGTGCTCGCCGTCGGATTGACGCACCGGTGTCGGCGGGCTCCCCGATGGGGTGGCGAGCATCGCCGTGTCCGTGAGCAGCCGGGCTTCCTCCATCAGCTCCGCGGACACGCGCGCTCTCTCCTCCCGGGCGGTCTCGCGTCGTCGTTCGTATCGACGAATCACCCTTGCACCTCCCTCGCGAGCCAGGTCAGGTAGCGCTCCAATCCTTGCGACACCGGCAGGGCCAGCAGCTCGGGCACCTGGTACGGATGGTCACGTTCGACGGCGGCACGCAGGGCGTCCCACTTCGCGACGTCGGTCTTGAGCAGCACGACAACCTCCGCGTCCTCCGTCGCCTTCCCTTCCCACCGATAGATCGAGCGCGCCCCGGGCAGCAGCGTGCCGCACGCGATCAGCCGATCGTCCAGCAACGTGGTGACGAGCGCGCGCGCATCGGCTTCGTTGCCGAGCGTGGTGATCACCACCAGCGCCTGCCGAGCCATGTGAGGGCCGCTAACGTAGCGTCCGAAATGGAGTTGAGCAAGGGTGTGGCTGGGGTGCAACGTGGGGCCAGCGGTCGCGGGTTCCCGTGTCGGGGTCTACTATTGAAACCCGTGCGTCCCATCCAGGTTCTGTACTTAGGCTGCCTCATCGGTGGGCGCGCCTTGTGGGCTCAGTGCCCCGACGGCTCTCCGCCGCCGTGCGCCCGGCCGGCCGTCCGGGCGCCGGAACCGAACAGCGTCGCCGTTCTCTATCTCGACAGTCTCTCCCGCGACACCGCGGACGCCTTCCTCGCCGATTGTGCGCGCCTTGGTAGCTCGCGGCGACACAGCAGGGGCGCGAGCCACGGTGGACTCGATGCGCGCCGCCCGGACGCCCGGCTACTACAACCCCTTGGCGCTTGCGCGGGCGTACGCCGCACTGGGCGAGATCGACCGCGGCATGGAATGGCTCCAACGGGCGTTCGAAGAGCGGACATTGTGGGTGATCTACGCGCGCCTGGACGACGAGCTGGCGCCGCTGCGTGCCGATCCGCGCTACGCGGCGTTCGACCGGCAGCTGCGATACTGATGAAGACGCACGGGTCCAGAGAGGATTGACCGCCGAGCCGCTCCCCGACTAGCCTCCAAGTCTATGTCCGGCGACACGCTCATCGTCCGCGGCGCCCGCGAGCACAACCTCAAGAACCTCACCGTCAAGATCCCCCGCAACACCCTCACGGTGATCACCGGGCTCTCCGGCTCGGGCAAGTCATCCCTCGCGTTCGACACCATCTACGCCGAGGGCCAGCGCCGCTACGTCGAGTCGCTCTCGGCCTATGCACGCCAGTTTCTCGGCCTGATGGAAAAGCCCGATGTGGACGCGATCGAGGGGCTGTCCCCGGCGATCTCGATCGAGCAGAAAACCGCCGGCGCCAATCCGCGCTCCACCGTCGGCACCATCACGGAGATCTACGACTACCTGCGGCTGCTGTGGGCGCGCACCGGCACGCCCCATTGCCCCAACGACGGCACGCCGGTCGAGCGCCAAAGCGCTTCGCAGATCACCGAACACGTGATGGCGTGGCCCGAGGGGACGAAAGTCGAGGTGCTCGCCCCGCTGGTGCGCGGGCGGAAGGGCGAGTTCCGCGATCTGTTCGATGGGGCCCGCAAGCAGGGGTTCGTGCGCGTGCGCGTCGATGGCGAAACCTACGATCTCGGCGAGGTGCCCAAGCTCAACCGTCGCCAGAATCACTACATCGCCGTGCTGGTGGACCGGCTGGCAGTACGCGCCCCGGACCGCAACCGCCTGGCCGATTCGATCGAAACGGCGCTGCGCGCCGCGGAGGGCGTGGTGGAGGTCGTGCGTCATGGTGGTGGCGGACCGAAATCGACGCTCTTCTCCGAGCGGTACGCCTGCCCGACGTGCGGTTTGTCCCTGCCGGAGCTCGAGCCGCGGCAGTTCTCGTTCAACTCGCCCTTCGGGGCGTGTCCCGAGTGTTCGGGACTCGGCACCCGTCGCGAGGTGAACGCGGATCTGGCGCTGGGCGACCCGAGCTTGTCGATTCTCGAGGGTGTGATCCTCCCATGGGGGGCGCCCGCAGGCTATCTGCGCAAAGTCGTGCTCCCGACCCTCGCACGGACGTTCAAGTTCGACCTGGACGCGCCATGGAAAGACCTCCCCGCACCGACGAAGAAGGTGTTGCTGCATGGCGCGCCCGGGCGCACGCTCACCTACGAGTATCACAGCGAGAAATGGCACGGCTCCTACGAGTCGGGTTGGAAGGGCGTGCTGGGGCACGTGGAGCGGCGCTACCGCGACACCGCCTCCGATTCGGTGCGCGAGCAGCTCGAGGAATTCATGGTCGAGCAACCGTGTCCGGAGTGCCGCGGCCGGCGCCTGCGGCCCGAGAGCCTGTCGGTGCGCGTAGCGGGGAAGAGCATCGGCGACGTCGTCGCCTTCCCCGTGTCCGATGCGCTCGCCTTCTTCCAGGGCCTCCCGCTGCGGGGTAACGGCAAGCGGGGATTGGATCCCCAGATCGCCAAGCCGATCCTCAAGGAAGTGGTCGACCGGCTGCGGTTCCTGCAAAACGTCGGCCTCGACTATCTCACCCTCGAGCGCTCGGCCGGGACGCTGTCGGGCGGCGAGGCACAGCGCATCCGGCTCGCCACCCAGATCGGCAGTCGGCTCGTCGGCGTCCTCTACATTCTCGACGAGCCGTCGATCGGCCTGCACCAGCGCGATAACGCCCGTCTGCTCGACACCCTGCGCGAGCTGCGCGACCTCGGCAACACGGTGCTGGTCGTGGAGCACGACGAGGAGACGATCCGCGCCGCCGACCACGTGATCGATCTCGGTCCCCGGGCCGGACGCCACGGGGGCGAGGTCGTGGCGGAGGGCTCGCTCGCGGACGTGCTGCAGCACCGCGAGTCGCTCACCGCCCGGTACATGCGCGGAGAGCTGCGCATTCCGATGCCGGCGCGGCGGCGCCTCCCATCCGACGACCGCCGGCTGTGCGTGGTCGGGGCGCGCCAGCACAACCTGCGGAACCTCACGGTGACGGTGCCGCTCGGGTTGTTCGTCGCGGTCACAGGCGTGTCCGGCTCGGGCAAGTCCACTCTCGTCACCGACATCCTCTATCGGGCGCTGGCGCGGCATTTCTACCGGGCCAAGGTGGTGCCGGGGGCGCACACCCGGCTCGAGGGTCTCGCGCACATCGACAAGGTGATCGACATCGACCAGAGCCCGATCGGCCGGACGCCGCGCTCCAACCCGGCGACCTACACGGGGCTGTTCACCCCGATTCGGGAGCTGTTCACCTTCCTGCCCGAATCCAAGATGCGCGGTTACGGTCCGGGGCGGTTCTCATTCAACGTAAAGGGCGGGCGGTGCGAAGCGTGCCAGGGTGACGGGCTCGTCAAAGTCGAGATGCACTTTCTTCCCGACGTCTACGTCCCCTGCGAAGTCTGCAAGGGGCGGCGCTACAACCGGGAGACGCTGGAGGTTCGCTATAAAGGGAAGTCCATCGCGGACGTGCTCGACCTCGCGGTGGCCGACGCCCTGGAGTTCTTCGAGAGCCAGCCGCGCATCCGTTCGAAACTGGAACTGCTGAACGACGTAGGACTCGGGTACGTCCACCTCGGCCAGTCGGCGACGACGCTGTCCGGCGGCGAGGCGCAGCGCGTGAAACTCGCCACCGAGCTGGCCAAGCGGGACACCGGGCGGACGCTCTACATCCTGGACGAGCCGACGACCGGGCTGCACTTCGAAGATGTCCGTCTCCTACTCGAGGTGCTGCACCGCCTGGTGGACAAGGGCAACACGGTGATCGTCATCGAGCACAATCTCGACGTGGTGAAAACCGCCGACTGGGTGATCGATCTCGGACCCGAGGGCGGTGACCGGGGCGGCGAGGTGGTGGCGGACGGAACACCGGAGCAGGTGGCTCGGCTCCGGGGATCGTTCACCGGGCAGTATCTGCGCAAGGTGTTGCGGGTGGCGGACTGACCACTAGGTTGCAGCGAATTGGAGGGGGCGATGTCCGACCGCGAGGCCGAGTGCCTCGATTCGCCGCGCTGAATCCGTGGACCTGGAAGGGATACTCGCGATTCTGCTGATCTTCGGCGGAGGCACCGCGGTGGCGCTGGGGTTCTCGCCGATCGGCCGGGCGGTGGCGGACCGGATTCGGGGCAAGCACGCCCTGCCTGAAACCGACGAGCTGCGGGCCGAGCTCGCCGAGCATCGCGACGCCCTGGCGGAAGAGATCCAGCACGTGCGGCAGGAGGTGGCCGAGCTCGCGGAGCGGCTGGACTTCGCCGAGCGGCTGCTGGCTCAGCACCGGGACCCCCAGCGGCTGGGACGGGGGGACGACGCGTGAGCGGTCCGGAGGCGGTGATGGCGGCGGCGTTGTTCGGCGGTGCCGCGTGGCTGCTCGGCCCGATCGCACGGGCCGCTGCCGAGCGTATCCGGCCACGGTCCGACGCCACGATTGACCGTGAGCGTCAGAGCGAGCTCGCGGCGCAGGTCGAGCGGGTGCAGCAAGACCTGCTCGAGCTCCAGGAGCGGCTGGACTTTGCCGAGCGGATGCTGGCCAAGCAGCGTGAGGC
>JBOHSO010000371.1:0-13103 GCA_050921685.1 Gemmatimonadales bacterium | reverse complement strand
CCCGTGGCCCCAGCAGTGGCCGGCGCGCTCGGGCACGAGGCACGAGGATCAAGCCAGTGAGCCGCGAGCCCATCGCGGTACTGCGCGACGATCTGCAGTCGCATCTGGCCGTCCGGGCCTGGAACGCCCTGTCGGCCATGAAGGACACGCCCGAGCGCATCGAGGTCTTGAGCGAGCACCGGAGGTGGGGTGTGTACCGGCTGGTGGGTGCGGGCGCGGAAGGCGCGAGCGTGATCGCCAAATGCTCTCCGCCTGCGGTGGCGACGATCGAGCTCGCCGTGTACGAGCATGTCCTCCCCCATGTCCCCGTCACGGTCCCTCGGTTCTACGGCTCCCTCCCGGCGAACGGCGGCGAAGGCGACCGCTGGATCTTCCTCGAGGACCTCGGCCTGGAACACTACTCTGATGCCAGCCCGGTGCACTTGGCGCTCACGGCGCGATGGGTGGCGCGGATGCACCGCGCGGCCGCCGGCCTCGCCGCCGCCCAACAGCTCCCCGACGGCGGACCGAAACGCTACCTCGCGCACCTGCGCGCGGCCCGGGACAAGATCAGGCGGCGGCTCCCCCGTCCCGGCCTCACACCGAAGGATGTCACGATGCTCCTGGGGGTCGTCGTGGTGCTGGACTTTCTGGAGGCGCGGTGGAGCCGGATCGAGGCCTCTTGCGTGGGCCTCCCCCAGACGCTGGTGCACGGCGACTTCCGCCCGAAGAACGTGCACCTGCGGGCGAACGGCCATGGCCTCGACTGCTACCCGATCGACTGGGAGACCGCCGGCTGGGGCGTCCCCGCTATCGATCTGACCCGCATTGACGTCGCTGCGTATTGGGCGGTTGCGCGGGAGTGGCAGGTTGGGTTGGAGCTCAAGACCGTGCAGCGCCTCGCGGACCTCGGGCGGGTGTTCAGCACGGTTGCGGCCATCGATTGGGATAGTACAGGGCTCCGCTTCGAATCGCGCCGCGTGATCAGCCAGCCGCTCGCGAGCATCGAGGTGCTGGTGGGTCATCTGGTCGACGCCGCGCAGACGGCAGGGGCCTTGGAATGAACGTGCTCGCGACCGGCGACGTGCGGGACGCCCTGAAGGCCAGCCAGCTCCCGGCGGCAGCCGAGCTCGGCGCGGCGGTGCAGGAGCTGTGCGGCGGCGCCGACGCGGCGGCGCCGATCGTCGGTCTGCGACAGCTCAAACGCGGCGTCTACCGCGTGCAGATCGAGGCGGGCGATGGAGTCCGCTCACTGGTGATCAAATCCTCGGACCCGGCGCTGGGACGTCATAATCAGCTGGTCGCGCGGCGCTGGCTGCCGGCGGTTGGTCTGAGTGGCGCCTGCGCGCGGGTGCTCGGCTGCGCCGCCGATCCGCGCGGCGAGGGGATGTGGCTGATCTACGAGGACCTGGGCGAATCCACGCTGGACGCAGCAAAGTCGGACCGCCGCCGCGTAGCCGCGGCCGTGGAGCTCATCGCCACCCTGCACGTCCGCTCTGCCGGGCACGCGGTGCTGCCGGAGTGTCGCCATCACGGCCGCGACCTAGGCGCCGCGTACATTGCCGCGAACGTCAACGACGCCATCCAGGGGCTGGAAATGCTGGGGCGATCACGGGTCGTGCTGTCGCCAGCGCACCGAACAATTCGCGACGGCCTGCTCGCCCGGCTGTGCGCGCTGCGCGGTGAGCTCCCCGACCGGCTGCGAATGCTGGCTGTGCACGGCGGGCCAGCGGTGCTGCTGCACGGAGACCTCTGGCCGACCAACGCCTTCGTCGTGGATGGGCCGGACGGACTGGTCGCGCGGCTCGTGGACTGGGATGGCGCCGGCGTCGGGCCAGCCAGTTACGACCTGTCTACGTTCCTGCTCCGGTTTCCATTGGAAGAGCGGCCGTGGATCCTGGAGCGCTACCGTGCGGCCGTGGTGGAGTCCGCAGGATGGCGGCTGCCCTCCACCCGGGACCTGAACGTGCTGTTCGAGACCGCCGAATGCGCCCGTTATGCGAACCACGCCGTATGGCCTGCAGTCGCGCTGCTCGTGGACGGCGCCGAGTGGGCGTTCGACGCGCTGGCCATAGTCGCGGGCTGGTTCGCGGACCTGCGGCCGGTGCTGCCCGAGTGAGCGGGAGCGAGTCAGTGAAGTACGTGATCGTCAACGCGGACGACTTCGGCGCGAGCGGCGGAACGAATCGCGGGATCGTGGACGCCCACATCAACGGCATAGTGACCAGCACCAGTTTGCTCGTCCACAGGCCCTGGAGCGCCGATGCCGCGACGCTCGCCACGCGCGTGCCGGATCTGAGCGTTGGGCTGCACCTCGATCTGGATCGCATTCCGGAAGCCGACCTCGCGGCGGAGCTCGAGCGACAATACATCCGCTTCGAACAACTCATGGGCTACCCCCCAACCCACAGCGACGTCCATCACCACGCGCATCGCGACGCCCGTTTCCTGCCTCACGTGCTGCGCTTCGCCCAGACCAGGGACCTGCCGCTGCGCGGGCATTCGACGGTACGCGCATGCTCGAAATTCTACGGGCAGTGGGGCGGCGCGACCCATCTCGAGCAGATCGGCCTCGACGGCTTCGAGCGCATCCTCGCGACCGAGGTGCGCGACGCCGTCACCGAGCTGAGTTGCCATCCCGGCTATGTGGACGCTGAGCTGCGCTCCAGCTACTCTGTCGAGAGAGAAGTCGAGCTGCGCACGCTGTGCGATCCAGCCGCGCGCAGCATCCTGTCCGCCCTCGGCCTCAGCCTCATCAGTTTCCGGGACCTCAACGGGCACGGCACGTGCGTTGCGGCCGAAGAGAGGTTGTCGTGACGACGGCCGTCGTTTCGTGCTACAACGTCGCGAGCTTCGCGGAGGGCGGAGGACACTTCTGGGTCTACATGCAGTACGTCCTGGGCCTACGGCAGGCGGGGTGCGATGTGTATTGGCTGGAGCGATTTCGCCGTGGCCGCGATGCAGCCGCGGACACCCGCGCGATGGCCATCTTTTACGAACGCATCGCCCGCTTCGGACTCGATGGGAAGGTGCTGCTGTACACGCAGGACGCGCTGCCCGGCGGCGGAGCGGCGCTCGACTTCGTCGGGGTCGAGCGTTCCGCAGCGGAGGCGGTGCTCCGGCGGTCCGATTTGGTCCTCAACTTTCACTACGCCATCGACCCGTGCCTGCTCGCGTGCGCGCGACGCACCGCATTAGTAGACATCGATCCCGGCCTGCTGCAGTTCTGGATCAGCACCGGACAGCTCCGCGTCCCCCCGCACGACGCCTACCTGACGATCGGGGAAACGGTCGGCACCCCCTGGGCCCGGTTCCCCGATTGCGGCCTGTCCTGGACTCACATCCTGCCGCCGGTGTGTCTGGACCACTGGCCTTACACCCACGACCCACGGTGCGAGGCGTTCACCACCGTGGCGGGCTGGTGGTCCGGGGAGTGGGTCAGAGGAACGGTGAACGGCACAGAGATCTTCTACGAGAACACGAAGCGGATCTCCTTCCTCGAGTTCGCGGCGCTCCCCGAACACACGCCGCAGTCCCTGGAGCTCGCGCTGAACGTCGCCGCGGGGGATGGAGTGGACCTCGCGCTGCTGCAGCGTCACGGGTGGCAGGTGCGCCGCTCCCAGGACGTTGCCGGCAGCCCCGAGCAGTACCAGGCGTACATCCAGCAGTCGCGCGGGGAGTTCTCCTGCGCCAAGCCGTCCTGCATGAAGTTGCAGAACGCCTGGATCAGCGACCGGACGCTGTGCTACCTCGCCAGCGGGAAGCCGGCCGTCGTGCAGGACACCGGGCCGAGCGCCTATCTCCCGAACGGCGAGGGCCTGTTCCGGTTCGCGACTCTGAACCAGGCGGCGGCCGCCCTCGACGCCGTGAACGCCGATTACGAACGGCACTGCCAGGCATCCCGTGAGCTCGCCGAGACCTACTTCGACGCGAGGAAGGTCATGGAGCGGATCCTCAATGCCACCCTCGGCCGGGACGGCGAGCCTAGAGGCGGCAAAAATCCACCTGACCGAATCCACGGGAAGCAGTGAGGTGACCATGATGCCATCGGCGATTCGTCTCGGCGGATGTGCCCACGTGCTGGTCGGCGCGCTGATGCTGTGGCCCGCCCCGCTCCTGGCGCAAGGCCCGGACGGGGAGGCGCTCGCCGGTGCGCGGGCCATCACCATTCCGCGCGTGGACCGGCCTCCCAAG
Organism: Gemmatimonadales bacterium; assembly: GCA_050921685.1. Lineage (GTDB taxonomy): Bacteria > Gemmatimonadota > Gemmatimonadetes > Gemmatimonadales > GWC2-71-9 > DASTHG01. The sequence goes on along the minus strand of JBOHSO010000371.1, from coordinate 8,930 downwards.
CTCGAGGATTTCCTGAGGGGCGAATCGTCCCGCCCCACAGGCCTCGACCACCACACTCTGCTGGTCCTCAACGGCCCCCTGACAGTCCTCGATGGCTCCCCGAGGGGAGATACGTTTGGTGGCGCGGTCCGCGTGACGGAGTTCCGCCAACGCAAGCCCGCGGACGGGGTTCCGGTGAGTCAGCCGACCACGGCCTACCTGAGCTACGACGCGGCGAACCTCTACGTCGTCTTCGTCTGCCAGGACGACCCCGCCAAGGTGCGGGCCAACATCGCCCGGCGGGAGTCCATCGGCGGCGACGACGAAGTGCTCCTCTACCTCGATACCTTCCACGACCATAAGCGCGCCTACCTGTTCGCGGCCAACCCACTGGGCATCCAGCTGGACGGCATCCTCACCGAAGGACAGGAATTCGACATCAGCTTCGACGCGGTCTGGTCGTCCGAGGGTCGCTTGACCGACGATGGCTACATCGTGCGCATGGCGATCCCCTTCCGGAGCCTGCGCTTCGCGAACGACTCTGTGCAAACCTGGGGCATCGCGCTGGGGCGCAAGATCCGGCGAACCAACGAGGAGACATACTGGCCCCACCTCACCAAGCGAGTGACGGGCTTCGTTCCCCAGCTCGGCAGCCTCAACGGGCTGGCCCAGATCTCCCCGGGACGGAACGTGCAGCTGAACCCTTACACGATGTTTGCGCGGGCAAGGGTCTTGGACAAGGCGATCGCGACCCACGTCACCCAGGGAGACGAGCGCGTCGGCGTGGATGCGAAGGTGGTGGTGCGCGACGCCCTCACGCTGGACGCGACGGTGAACCCCGACTTCAGCCAGGTCGAGTCCGACGATCCCCAGGTCACCGTGAATCAGCGCTTCGAGGTGTTCTTCCCAGAGAAGCGGCCATTCTTCCTCGAAAACACTGGCTTCTTCCAGACGCCCGTTGCGGACCTGCTCTTCTCGCGGCGCATCGTCGATCCCGCGGCCGGGCTGCGGCTGACCGGCAAGGCTGGCCGCTGGGTGGTCGGGGCGCTCGCGATCAACGACCGCGCACCCCTCGGACCCGGCGAGCCCCCCGTCGGTCAAGACGCCTGGGTCGGAGCGGTTCGTGTGCAGCGTGAGCTCGGCAAGGAATCGACGGTCGGCCTACTGGCGACCGACCGGGAGTTTCTCAGGAGCTGGAGGCAGGACCGTATGTTCTCGGCCGATGCGCGGTGGCGGGTGGGCAAGAACTGGGCGCTGGTCGGACAACTCATGCACAGCCAGAACCGCGAGGACGAGGGGACGCGATCCTCCGGCTGGGGCATGCTGGCGCATGCGTCGCGCAACGGGCGGCACTTCGACTATTCGGGCCGCTACCGGGAGTTCAGTCCCGACTTCTCCGCCCCCTTAGGCTTCGTGGGCCGGGTTGGGTTCCGGGATACCAAGCACGAGTGGGCTTACACCTTCCTGCCCAAGGGCACCGTGGTGAGTTACGGCCCGTCCCTGGCGGTGCTGTTCAACTGGGACCACTCGATCGGCAGGCTGCAGGACCGGGAGATCGAGGCCCAGTTCACGGCGGAGCTCAGGGGCAATACGGAGCTCAAGATCAGCCGGGTCGCGGTGTTCGAACTGTTCGAAGGACTGGAATTCCGCCCGTCCACCACCCAGGCGAAGTTCCAGACAGAGTGGCTGAAGTGGCTCGGCCTGGATGTCTCCTACGCGTGGGGCACCGCCGTGAACCACGACCCGGCGGGGGACCTCGCTCCATCTCTCGGCGATGCGCGGGTAGCGGAGGTGGGTCTGACTCTGAGGCCCACACCCCAGCTGCGGCTCGAACCGGCCTACGTCCACAGCTCGCTCACGACCCGCCCAGGGGCGACGCGCATTTTCACGGAGCGCAAGTTGCGGGGGAAGCTCAACTATCTGTTCAATCCATTGTGGTCCCTCCGGGCGATCGTGGACTGGAAGGCGCAGGACACCGACACGACGCTATTCGACGACGAGCGGAAGCGGGAGTGGGCGGTGGATCTGCTCCTGACCTACCAGGTGCATCCCGGCACGGCGCTGTACCTCGGGTACACCGACCGATACAAGTACCTGACGATCGTAGGAACACCGGCCGAGGTTGTTCCGAGCCGATCGCCCGGCGTGTCGGTCGGCCGGCAGGTATTCGTGAAGCTGAGCTACCTCTGGCGCTTGTAGAGGCGCGGAGGCCGCGGGGTCTTACGCGGTTCGCCCGAATTCCCGGTCGATCCCGATCAGGTCGCGCACGACGCGGTCCCAGTTGTAGTACGTCTCCACGGCGCGCCGCCCGGCGACGCCCAGGCGACGCCGCAGCGTGTCGTCGCCCAGCAGCCGCGTGATCGCCGCCGCCACCGCGCCGGGATCCTCGGGATCGACCAGGATCCCCGTTTCGCCGTCGCGCACCGCGTCGGGCACGCCGCCCGAGCGGCCACCGACCACGGCGATCCCCGACGCCGACGCTTCGACCAGCGAAATCCCGAATCCCTCCGCCAGCAGCTCGTGATACCGCGACGCGCCGACGTAGAGGTCGGCGGCATTGTAGAGCGCGGGCAACTGTTCATCTGGGACGAACCCGAGAAATTTCAGCGCGTGCCGCACCCCACCCTGGCCGGCGAGTCGCTCCAGCTCCTCGCGGCGTGGGCCCACGCCCGCCACCGCGTAACGGACGCCCGGATGCGCGGCGCGCACCGCCGGCAGCGCCCGGATCACGGTGTCGATCCCTTTGTGCCATTCCAGTCGAGCGACCGTGAGGATCCAGGGACCTCCCTCGAGCCCCAACGCGCGCCGTGCCGGCCCGGGATCGATCCCGGGCCGGAACTGCTTCGGGTCGGTGCCGAGCGGCACCACCTGCACACGGGTGGCCAGGTCGGGGCGATCGAGCAGCTCGTATACCGAGCGCGCGAGGTTCGCTGTCCAGGTGCTGTTGGCGACGAGCACCGTTGCACCGGTCAGGAGCCCGCCCGCCGTCCAGCGCTTGAAGCGACTGCGCCGGATCTTGGCATCGAGCAACAGCAGCTCCGTGCCGTGCAGCACGACGCCGTAGGGAACGCCGTGCCGCTTGGCGAGCCACCAGGCCGGATAGGCGGCGGGTTTCAACTCGCCGCACCAGGCGAACCGGAAGCGGTCCCGCCGCGCGAGTCGCGCGGCGCGAGCGGTCCAGTGGACGAGTCCGTTGATGGTGCGCAAGCGGGTGGCACGAATGCCGACGCGATCGATGCGCTGGGGAAAGCGTGCATCGCTCGCAGCACTGGCAGCATACGTGCCGGTCGAGACGACCAGCGACTGTGGTGGATATCGGGCGACCAGCTCACCCATCATGCGGGCGATGCCGCCGCCATGCGGAGGGAAGTTGAACGACAGGAGCAGCGTGGCGCTCACCGAACGGTGGGCCTACGCCACTTGCGCTTCGATTTCCCGCAAGTCCCGGATCACCCGGCCCCAATTGTAATAGGTCTCGACCGCTTTGCGGCCCGCCTGGCCGAGGCGCCGGGCCAACAGCTGATCGCTGAGCACGCGTCCCAGGGCGGCCACCACGGCGTCGGCGTCGTCGGGGTCGACGACCAGTCCGGTCTCCCCATCCTGCACCGCTTCGGCCAATCCACCGGATTCCCCCACGATCACCGGCAAGCCGGACGCCGCAGCCTCGGCGAGGGCGACGCCGAATCCCTCGACGCCGCTCTGCTGGTCCTTGCGGGACACGCCGAGGTAGACCTCGACGGCGTTGTAGATCGCCGCGAGGTCTGTGTCCGGGACCGTGCCGACGAACCGCACGGCGTCGCCAATCCGCAGGTCGGCGGCGAGCTTCCGGTAGGCGTTGCGCTGTTTGCCCGCGCCGACGACCGCGTAGTGCAGGTCGACGCCGTCCTGGCGCACCCGCGCCACGGCGCGGAGCGCTGTGTCGACGCCTTTGTAGGGCTCGAGCCGCGCCACCGTGAGCGCCCACCGGCCGCCGTTGAGGCGGTAGCGTGCCCGGACCTCGCGCGGGTCGATCCCCGGCCGGAACTGCTCGGGGTCGGTCCCGAGCGGCACGACTTTGACGCGCTCGGCGAGCGGGTCGAGCCCCAGCTCGCGGAGCACCTTCTGCGCCTGCTCGCGCGTCCAATTGCTGTTGGCGACGACCGCGGCGGCCGAGCGGAGCAGCGCCTTGGCGGTCTTGCGAGCGAAGGGAGAATGATGGATCGCATGGAGCTCCTTGAGGAGATCGCCACCGTGCACCAGCACACCGTAGTTCATCCCGACACGCTCGTGCGCCCACTTCGCCGGGTAGGTCGCGGGGCGGATCGAGTCGGACCAGGCAAAGCGCGGCTTGTGCGACCGGGCGAGGCTCACCACCCGGCGCGACCAGTACAACAAGCCGGCAAATCCGCGCAGCGATTTCGAGGAGATCGGCAGGCGGTCGATGGTCGGCCCGGGGAAGCGGCCGTCGGTCTCGAGCGAGTCCCGGTGCTGGCCGGTCGAGACGAGCAGCTCGCCCCGGGGATAGCGCCGGGCGATCTCCCCCATCAACCGGGCGACGCCCGTCACCATCGGTGGGAACTCGTCGGTCAGTAGGAAAGTCTTGGCCATTACGGATGCCGTTCTAGGTCCCACAATCGGGCATACTTGAGGAACACGCTGACGCTTGCCAGGCCGCACAGCACGATACCGCGCCACCCCTCGAGCACACCGAGCTGCAGGACGTAGGTGCGGAACAAGGTCCACGGCGGTCGCAGCACCACGTCGGCGACACCAGCCCGCCGTCCCGCGTCGCGCAGATCCTGCGCGCCCCACTCCGCATACCGCACCAGCTTCTGCACGTGGTGCGCGAGATCGCGGTACGGGGTGTGCTCCAGCGGATGCACCAACCGGCCGACGTTCGAGACCGGCTCGAGACCTTCGTGCACGCGTTTTTCGACGAACCGGCGGTCGCGCCGGAAGAAGCGCACCGCCCACGAGTTGCCCCAGCCGGCGTACCGCATGGTGCGGCCGAGGTAGACGTTGTTGCGCCGCACGGCGTAGGCCTCGTGCGCGTCCGAATCCGCCGCTCGCCCCACGATCTCCCGGGCGAGCTCCGGCCCGATCCGCTCGTCCGCGTCAAGCGCGAACACCCACGTATTGCGGGCTCGGCCGATTGCCGCATTGCGCTGCGCGGCGATCGTCACGCCGGGGACGTCGAGCACCGTCGCGCCGTCGGCCCGGGCAAGGGCCACCGTACCGTCGGTCGATCCGCCGTCCGCCACGAGCACTTCGTCGGCCCACGCGAGGTGCCGCACGCACGCGGCAATCTGGTCCCCCTCGTTGCGCGTGGGGATGACGACCGTGATCGGGGCCGGCATGTCACCTACAACTCTACACCGGGCGGTCCCCACGGAGCAATCGGGTCCGTCGCGCGAGGGCTTCCCGGTACACCACCTCGGTCCGCTCCGCGGTCCGCTCCAAGGTGAACTCCCGGCGCACCTGCTCACGGCCGCGGCGCGCAAGACGCTCGGCGGTTGCGGGGTCGCACACGACGCGGGTCAACGCCTGTGCCCACGCACCCGGATCGAGCGGCGGGACCAGCAGTCCGGTGACGCCGTGGGTGAGCAGATCGGCATTGCCCCCCGCATCCGACGCCAACACCGGGAGCCCCAGGGCCATCGCTTCGAGCAACGCCTGCGACAGACCCTCGATGCGCGACGGCAGCGCCGCCGCCGTGGCGAGGTGATAGAACGCGAGCGGCCGCGGCACGAAGGGGACGAATGCCGCGCGGTGTCGCTCGGGCAACGCCGCAACGAGGCCGTGCAGCAGGGCGTCCGCCTCGAGCCCGATGCAAGCCAGGACGATGGGCGGCTCGACGGCGGTCAACGCGCGCAGCAGCACGTCCTGGTCCTTGCGGCGCGCCACCACGACCACGACGTGCCGTCCGCCGATGGTGCCCAGCGCGGCGCGCGCCACCGCGAGGTCCGCGTCCGGGATCGCCGCGTCCACTCGCGTTACCTCGATCCCGTTCGGGACCACCCGCAGCCGCGCCGTGGGATGTCCCCGCGCCCCCAGTGCCTGCGCCACCGCGCCGCTCACCGCGATCGTACGGTCGGCGGTGAGACCCACGGCGCGGAGCTCGAGTGCCGACGTGAGCGGCATGGTGCGTCGCGTGACGACGAACGCCGCAGGGAGTCGGCCTCGCCAGCGCAACCAAGTGAGCGCCCGGCGGTCGCGCGTCGCGTGGCTGTTCACCACGTCCACTCGCTCGCGTGCCATTACATCGCCGAGCGCGCGCGCAACCGCGCCGAGCCGGCTGAAATCGAGCGGCACGACCGCCAGCCCCGCCTCGGCCGCCGAGCGTGCCAGGAGCGACTCGGCACGGCAACCGACCAGCACGCGGTGTCCGCGCCGCGCGAGGTGCTCGCTCAAGTTGAGAATGGATTGGGTGGAGCCTGCGCCGTCGCCTTGAAAGGTGACGTGGAGAATGGTGTGCGGGGCCTCGCGCATGCGACGAAGCTAGTTATACTGTGGCCCCGATGCACATTGCAGTGGTCTCGCATCACCGCCTCCCCGTCAAAGGGTATGGCGGGACGGAGCGGATCGTGGTGGCCCTCGTCCGTGGGCTCGCCGAGCTGGGGCATCGCGTCACGGTGATCGCCCAGCCGGGGACGAAGATCTCCGAGGCGAAGGTGGTGGAAGTCCCCACCAAGCAGCTCCGCGATCCCGCACTGGATCTCGCCCCGCTCATCCCCAAGGACGCCGAGGTCGCGCACGCGCACTTTCCCGTTCGCCGGCTCCCGGGAGGCGGGCCGCCGTTCCTGCAAACGATCTACGGCAACCTGAAACAGGGCGAGGCCGTACCGCCGCACACCGTGTTCCTCTCGAGGAATCACGCCACCCGGCATGGCGCCACGGCGTTCGTGTACGCGGGGCTCGACCCGAGCGAATTTACTTTCCAGACGACCAAGCACGACTACGACTTTTTCATCGGCCGGCTGCACAGCGCGAAAGGATATCACTGGGCTATCGAGGGCGCCAAGCGGACCCATCGCCGCCTGATGCTGGCCGGCGGGTGGCGGCCGAGTTTCTCGCCCAAGATCCGGTTCGTCGGCGAAGTGGACGGCAAGAAAAAGATGGAGTTGCTCGCCGGCGCCCGCTGTCTCTGGATGCCGGCATTGTGGGACGAGCCGTTCGGCCTGACGACGATCGAGGCGCTCTTCTCCGGTACGCCGGTGCTCGCCACCAAGCGCGGCGCCCTGCCCGAGGTGCTGACGGGCGAGGTCGGCGCGTTGTGCGACACGTTGGAGGAGATGGTCGAGGCATCCCGCACCATCGCGTCCCGCAAGCCTGCCGCCTGCCGTGCCCACGCGGAGACCTATTTCACGCACCGCGCCATGGCGGAGAGGTACATACGGATCTACGGGCACCTGGGCGAGCGTGGGGAGCTCCCGACGGGCACGGCGACGCCGTGGAGCTGATCAGACCAACCGATAGTTGCGAAACTCGAATACGCGCACGCCCGTCAGCGTCTCGATCCAGTCTGACACATAGAACCGCAGGTGCTCGCCCTTCCAGCGCCGCGGCCCGATGCGACGCTCGGGGTCGACGGCGCGTGCCCGCACCCAGTCCTGCGCGGCACGCGGGTGCGATCCCGTGTACGGCTTGAGGAGCGGGAGCCACTCCAGATAGCCGCGTTGCTGCTCCAACGCCGAGCGGTCGCGGCTCCACGGATAGATCGTTTTCGAGACCTCCAGCTTCTCGCGGATGGCGCGCGCGGGGCGGGCCCAGCCGTAGTGGTACATCACGGCGTCGGTGACGCGAGCGCGGATCTTGCGGGATTCCGGACCTACGCGGAAGCCCTGCGCCCCCTGGTAGGGGCGAACGTCCCGGCCCAGCCGGATGCAGCGCACTTCGCGCCGATACCAGCGCCGGTTGGTCGCCACGCGATCGAATCCGCCGTAGAAATGCAGGTACCGCACCAGCAGTCCTTCCACCCGCTCGTCGGCGTCCCACTCGGCGGTTTTGTCCTTCAGGATCCGCGCCCCTTCCTCGTGCAACACCTCGTCGGCCTGGATGTAGATGCCCCACGTGCCGCGGCAGGCCGCCATCGCTTTCTCGGTTTCCTGCGACAGCACCACGTTTCGCTTGGAGAAGTCCCACTCGCTGTCCAGGATGTGCACGCGCGGGTCCTGCACCGACGCGACGAGATCGCGGGTGTCGTCCTCCGATTTCCCGACGTTGACCACCACTTCGTCGCACACGTCGAGCAGCGACCGGATGGCGGGCACGATGGGAAAATCGAGCTTGACGGCGTTCCGGACGATGGTGAAGCCGGACAGCATCAGGCGGTGGATCCGAATTGCAGGCTGTAGAGGCGCCGGTACAGGCCGTCCCCGGTCAGCAGCTGGTCGTGCGTGCCCCGCTCGACGATCCGCCCTTCGGCCAGCACGACGATCTGGTCCGCGTGCTGGACGGTGGTCAGGCGGTGCGCAATCACGAACACGGTGCGGTGCTGCATCAGCCGGTCGATCGCTTCCTGTACCAGCCGCTCCGACTCGGTATCGAGGGCACTGGTCGCCTCGTCGAGAATGAGAATCGGCGGGTCCCGCAGCAGCGCGCGCGCGATGGCGATGCGCTGGCGCTGACCGCCGGACAACCGCGTGCCCCGCTCCCCCAGCACGGTCTGGAACCCCTCGGGGAGGCGCTCGATGAACTCGGCGGCGTTCGCCGCGCGCGCCGCCGCCGCCACCTGGGCGAGCGGAAAATCGCTCCGGCCATAAGCGATATTCGCCAGCACCGTGTCGTTCAGCACGGTGGTCTCCTGCGACACGATGCCCATGAGCGACCGCAGCGAGGTCCGGGTGTAGCGCGTGCTCGGCACGCCGTCGAACAGGATCGTGCCCCGACTCGGCTCATAGAAGCGCGGCAACAGATCCACCAGCGTCGTCTTCCCCGCTCCCGAGGGCCCGACGATCGCGACGACCTCACCC
>JBOHSO010000370.1:0-5884 GCA_050921685.1 Gemmatimonadales bacterium | reverse complement strand
GCTGGCCAGCGACGGGCACGGCGACGCGATTCGCGCCCGGACCGGGCTGGTGCTCGATCCCTACTTCTCGGCGACCAAGATCGAGTGGCTGCTGGAGCACGTGCCCGGTCTGCGATCGCGCGTGGCGACGGGAGACGCGGTGTTCGGCACGGTGGACGCGTGGCTGTTGTTTCGACTCACGAACGGCGCGGCCTTCGCGACCGATCACACCAACGCCTCGCGCACCATGCTCTATGACCTCGCTACGCGCGGCTGGAGCGACGAGCTGCTGGCGCTGTTCGGCGTCCCGCGCGGCGCGCTGCCGGAGGTGCGCCGCTCGGGCGGTTCCTTCGGCATCGCTCAGCCGGAGTACTTCGGCGCCGAGCTGCCGATCACCGGCATCGCGGGCGACCAGCAAGCCGCGCTGTTTGGACAGGGGGGGTGGCAGGCGGGGCAGGCCAAGAACACCTACGGCACCGGGGCCTTCCTGCTGTTGCACACCGGACCCGCCCCCGTGCTCTCCCAGCACGGCCTGCTCACGACGGTGGCTTGCGACGCAACGGGCGCGCCGGCCTACGCGCTCGAGGGCAGCGTGTTCATCGCCGGTGCGGCGATCCAGTGGCTGCGCGACGGCCTGCGGCTCATCGACACGGCCGCCGAGTCGGAGCGGCTGGCGCGTGAGGTGCCGGATACGGGTGGCGTCTTTTTCGTGCCCGCCTTCGTGGGACTGGGCGCACCGCATTGGGAAGCCGCGGCGCGCGGCACCATCGTGGGGCTCACGCGCGGCACGAGCCGCGCCCACGTCGTGCGCGCGGCACTGGAAGCGATGGCGTTCAGCACGCAGGAGGTGCTCGACGCGATGACCGCCGACGCGCATGTGGCGCTGGAGGCGCTGCAGGTGGACGGCGGCGCCGCGGCCAACGATTGGCTGATGCAGTTCCAGGCTGACCTGTTGGGCGTTCCGGTCGCCCGGCCGGACATCGTCGAAACCACGGCGCTCGGTGCCGCCGGGCTCGCGGGCGTCACCGCGGGGCTGTGGCGGCGAGCCGAAGAGTTTCTCGCCACGCGCACCTTCACGCGATTCGTGCCCGGCCCCCAGGCGGCTGAGACGCGTCGCCGCGCGGTCGAATGGCGCCGCGCCGTCGAAGCGGCGTTGCATTGGGCGGCCGCCGCACGCTCGCCGGCGTCGTGAAACCGGTCATCGCCGTGGTCGGCGGCTCGACGTGCACCGCCGCCGAAGCCGCGCTCGCGGAAGACCTGGGTCGCCGGCTCGCGCAATCGGGCGCCGTCGTGGTCTGTGGAGGATTGGGAGGCGTGATGGAGGCGGTGGCCCGTGGGGTGCGGGCAGGAGGTGGTCAGACGATCGGGATTCTGCCCGGCAGCGACCCCGGGGAGGCGAACCCCCACATCGACGTGGCGCTTGCGACCGGCATGGGCGAAATGCGCAACGCCCTCATCGTCCGGGCGGCGGGAGCCGTGATCGCGGTCGGCGGTGGCCACGGCACGCTGTCGGAAATCGCGCTGGCCCTGCGCATCGGGACGCCGGTGGTGGGACTGCAGGACCGGTTCGTGGGCGCGGTGGACATGCCCCGTGTTCCCGATGCCGGCACCGCGGCGGCGTGGGCGCTCGAGCAAGCCGCCCGTCGCCTCCGCGGCTAGTCGGCGACCTCCACCAGACAGAGCGGGCGTTCAGGGATGCGAGGAGGTACCCGCCCGAACCTGCCTCAGGTACGTGATGACCGCTTCGCTCTCGCGCACGAGTCGTTCACCCAACTGATGGGCCCGGGGCAGGTCGCCTGCCTTTCCGGCGGCCTCGACCTGCTGCAGCATGGTGGCCAAGCTCTTCGCCCCGATCGTCGCCGCCGCCGATTTGAAGGCATGGGCGGCGCGCTCGATTTCCGTGGCGGTCCCCCCCGCGAGCGCCGTCGTCAGGGCCGTGACCCGCTCCGGCGTGCTCTGCAGGAAGGTATCCAGCACCGTGTCCACAGCGGATTCCGCGCCCGCCGCACGCATTTCCTGGCGGAACCCCTCGACGTCGATCGGCGGGGTGGCGCGCGCCGGCGTTGCGCCCGGCTCGGCCGCTGCCGCGGGCGTTGGCGACCACCCTTCGACGGCGGCGAACAGTTCGTGTGCTTTGAATGGCTTCGTGAGATAGCCGCTCATGCCGTGTGACAGACACCGCTCCCGCTCGCCGCTCAGCGCGTGCGCCGTGAGGGCGACGATCGGAAGATCCCGTCCCACGGGGGTGGCGCGAATCGCGTGCGTCGCTTCGAAGCCGTCCATCTCGGGCATCTGGATGTCCATCAGAATCAGGTCGTAGCGCTTGCCGCTCGCCGCGAGGACCGCGGCGCGGCCGGTGGCGACCACATCGACGTCGTGCCCGCGCTTGCGCAGCATCGAGGCGACGACCTCCTGGTTCACGGGGTTGTCTTCGGCGACCAGGATTTGCAGGCGCCGGCGGGATTCGGCGATCGAGTGGCGGGTGACGACGGCGGGCTGGGCGCGCGCCACGGCCGGAGCTGCCAACACGGTCCCCACCGTCTCGATCAAATCGCTGCGAGAGGCCGGCTTGGGGAGGTACCCGCGGATCCCCAGCTCACGGCAGCGCTGGCCGTCGCCGCGCTGGCCGGCCGATGTGAGCATCACGAGGCGGGTCGCGGCGATGTCGGGATCGTCGCGCACGGCGGCGGCCAGCGCGAAGCCATCGAGTCGCGGCATCTGGGCGTCGATGATCGCCACATCATACGGCGCCTGATCCTGGCTGGCGCGGCGCAGCATCTCGAGACCGATGGCACCGTCGGTCGCCTGCGCGACTTGGATGTCCACGGCCGACAGCATCTCGAGCACGATCCGGCGGTTGGTCGCGTTGTCGTCGACCACCAGCGCCCGGCGGCCCGCGAGCGCCACCGCTCCGGGAGGCGACGGCGCGGGAAGGCCGGCTTCGGCGTCGAGCGCCAGCGTGAACGAGAACTCCGTCCCCTGGTCGACCTCGCTGGCCAGCGCGAGCTCGCCGCCCATCAGCCGCACGAGCCGGCGGCAGATCGCGAGCCCGAGGCCGGTGCCGCCATACTTGCGGGTCATCGAGGCGTCGGCCTGCGAGAACTCCTCGAAGATCGTGTCCAGCTTGTCGGCTGGAATGCCGATGCCGGTGTCGCGCACCGCGAACCGCACGAGCGTTCGGCCGTCCTGGGAGCCGGTCTGCGCCGCCGAGACCACGACCTCGCCCCGGTGGGTGAACTTGATCGCGTTGGAGACGAGGTTCGTGAGGATCTGCCGCAAGCGGGTTGGATCGCCGCGCACCTGCTGAGGGATGTTCAGCCCGAGGTCCGCCAGCAGCTCGATCCGCTTTTCCCGCGCGCGAACGGCGAGCAGGCTCAGGGTGGATTCCACGAGGTGTGGCAGATCGAAGCCGATGGACTCGAGCTGGAGGTGCTCCGCCTCGATCTTGGAGAAGTCGAGGATGTCGTTCAGCAGGGTGAGCAGGGTCTCGGCCGAGGTCTGGACCAGCGTGAGCGAGTGGCGCTGCTCCGGGGCCATCTCGGTATCGAGCAGCAGCTCCGTGAGGCCGAGAATGGCGTTCATCGGGGTCCGGATCTCGTGGCTCATGTTGGCCAGGAACGCGCTCCGGGTCTGCGCGAGACGCTGGGCGGCGTCACGCGCCTCGCGCAGCGCCTCGCGCGTAGTCACCTGCTCGCTCACGTCGCGCGCGATCGTAGAGAAACCACTGATGCGACCGGTGGCGTCGCGGGTGAGCGACATGCTCAGGGACACGGGGATTCGGGTCCCGTCCTTGCGCAGCCGCAGGGTCTCGAAGTGCTCCACGTGCTCGCCGCGCCGGATGCGGTCGAGAATGTGGGTCATCTCGTTCCCGCGGTCGGGCGGCGCCAGGATGGACATGGGTCGACCCTTGACTTCGCCCAGGGTGTACCTGAACATGCGCTCGGCAGCGGCGTTCCAACTCACGACAACTCCGTCGAGGGTCTGGCCGATGATGGCGTCCTCGGACGATTGCACGATGCTGGCGAGCTGGGTAACGGCGTCCTGGGCGCGCCGCCGGTGGGCGATGTCTTCGTACATCACGAGCACGTCGCCCTCCGCCGCGCCCGTCACTTGTCTGGCCGAGGCGCGCACCGGCACCAGCGTACCGTCCTTGCGGCGGCGCTCGACCTCCACGGCCACCGTTTCCCCGCGGCGCGCACGCTGGTCGAACCGGGTCGCCTTCGGCTGCTCCGACTTGGGCACGATCAGCTCGTTGAGGTCCCGGCCCACGGCCTCTGCTCCGGCGTACCCGAACAACGTCTCGAACTGCGGGTTGATGCCGCGGATTCGTCCGTCACCGTCCACGACCGCGATCGCCAGGGGCGCGCTGGCCAGCAGGGCATCGAGATAGGCGCGGTGGCGGTTGGCCCGCTCTTCTCCGAGGGCACGCTCGGCCGATTGGCGCAGGTGCTGGTGCAAGAGCCGGTGCGAGTCGCGCTGAAACACCATCATCGCCGCCGCAAAGAAAACGACGAGAATCACCGCGATCGCCTGGTCGCGTTGAAACGAGCTCTGCATGATCCCGACCGGCACGGGCACGAGCAACCCCGCCAGGAAATACCGGAAGCTCCACTGGTCCGCGGCGAGCGAAGCGACGCCACCCGCCGCGAGCCCGCACAGGACGACCAGCAGCAGCGCCGTCTTGGCGAGTGGCATGCCCGGCATGAACGCCGCGGCCCCGACGCCCCAGGCAAGGCCGGTGGCGGCGAGCACGAGCCGGATCTGGCGAACCGCGGCCTCCGTCGACGGCATCGCGGCGCTCAGCCGGCGGCGCAGGGCGCCACGCACGAACGTGCACAGGGCGATCACCGCGGCCCACGCGGACAGCCCGATCGTCGGGACGGATGGCCAGAGCAGGACCACAACGATGGCGATCACGAGGAGGTGAGCGATCTCGGCGCGACGGCTCTCACCCACCAACCGCTTGATCAAGTCCCGGCGCAACTGCTCGTCGATCCCGTGCTCGGGAAGGGCGGCGGAGGCACCCAGCTCCGGCTGCGTCGGGAACAGCGAGACGCGCCGCGGTGAGGGCGCCGGGGTAGAATCGCCCAGAGGGGAGGTCATGGGCTTCGCCGCACCAATCTATGCGTGAAGGAATGCTGATTCCAATGTGGCAGCTGAAACCTCCTGCCGCGTCACCCCTTCCTGATCGCCCCCTGACTGTCTGGGACGTGGGGTCAGGGGTATAATCCGAACTGTGAAGGCCGGGATGAAATTCGCCCTTGGGGCGGCGGTGATCGTAGGCTCGGTGGGCTACCTGATGGCCTCCGGGATCAAGCAGACCGGCCAGTACTTCTTCACGCCGAGTGAGTTGTCGCAGAAAATCGCGCTCGACCCGAGCTTGTATGACGTCGGAATGAAGGTCGGAGCCCGGGTGGTCCCGGGGTCCGTGTCGCGCGACGTCGCCACCCAGACGGTGACCTTCCGCATTACGGATGGCAGCGCCACCTATCCCGTCAGCTTTCACGGCTTGCCTCCCGACACGTTCACCGATTCGGTCGAGGTCGTGGTGGAGGGTCGCTTGCAGCGCGACGGGGTCATCCGGGCGAGCGACGTCCTCGCGAAGTGCGGCTCCCGCTACGAGTCGGTGCCGAAGGCGTAGATGACGCTGCTCGGCAGCCTCGCGCTCTGGGTCGCGTTTCTCATCGGGCTGTGGGGTGGCCTTACCGGCTTCCTGGGCGGGGCCCGCGCGCGCGGTGACCTGATCGCCAGCTCCCGCCACGCGGTATACGCGATGTTCGGGTCACTCGTGGTCGCCGTGGTGGCGCTCGAGGTGGCACTGTTTCGCCACGACTTCAACGTCGAGTACGTCGCCTCCTACACCAGCCGCAACCTGCCGGTGTTCTATACCTGGTCGGCGTTGTAC